>JAERMN010000598.1 GCA_016844625.1 Deltaproteobacteria bacterium | reverse complement strand
TTGTGTTTCTCGGCCAATTCTTTTTGCCGTGCTTCGATAACCGATTTTTTCTTGCTGTCGTTGCCGATTAGCTCGCGGCAGAGCCGAGTCAATTCCGGCACAGCTACCGACGTATCGGCGGTCATCGGAATATCGATCGCTTGCAGCGCTTGGAAATCGTTGGCCCAGGAGTGCACCAACATATCGTTCATCGAGATGCTGGCGATCTTCACACCGGCAGTTGTGATGTATTCGCTCTCGCGCGTCTGTTTGCTGACCGTGGTCATCGCACCGAATAGATCGCCAACGTCGAGCGCCAAGATAAAATCGGCCTTCTGAAGAATCTCGCGCGCGCCGTCGGTCACGTCCAACGGGTGCACCGATGGGAAATTGAAACGCGCGCCCTTGTCGACGACGGGCACGGCGAGCAATTCGGCGAGCTCGATCAACGACGCCACCGCCTTGGGATTGCGCCCAAGCATATCGGCGACGATCAAAGGAGTTTGCGCGTTAACCAACGCCTCGGCCGCGCGCCGCAGCGCTTCCGGGTTCGCCTGCGCCGGCGCCGGCTTGGAGTAACGGCTCACGTCGGGCATGTCGACCATCGCCTTCACCGCGTCTTCCTGAATGTCGGCATCGTAGTTGATGTAAACCGGCGCGGTCGGATCGGTGGTCGAGATACGGTAGCCGCGGATAAACGAATCCGGCACATCGGCCAACGAATAGGGCTGATCGTCCCACTTGGTGTAGTCGCGCACCTGGTTGCCCTGCACCAGCGCAGTGTGAATCCAGTCGATGCGCGGGCGGCGCCGTTTGGTATTCATCGGCCCGGTGCCGCCGAGCACAAGCATCGGCACGCGGTCGATGTAAGCGTTGAAGATCGCCATGCTGGCATGCTGCAAGCCCACCATGTTGTGGCAGATGGCGATCATCGGTTTGTTTTTCGCCTTGGCGTAGCCGTGGGCGATGGCGACGGAGATTTCTTCGTGATGGCAGAAGATCACTTCCGGCTTGTAGTTGCCGCCATAGTTGACGATGGAATCGTGGATGCCGCGAAAGGTCGCGCCGGGGTTGAATGCGGTGTACTCGATGTCGTGCGCCTTCATCAAATCGACGACGACATCGGAGCCGTATTCCGGTTGTTTCTTTTCTACTCTAGACATTGCTTAAATCCTCCCTAAAAATCTTGTTTTGCACTCAATACCAGGAAACCCGCTGCCTGGCTAGGCCTGGTTTAAGAAATATTGCCCGGTGATTTAATCTGCAACAGCCCTTTTTCGTAAAACAGATTTAATGTCTCCGCGAGATCGCCTTGGCGCGCGCCGTCGTCGGACCCCTGGCCGAGGTTAAGCGCGGCGATCGCCTGCAAGACTTTCTGCGCCCCCGGCGCCATGTACGAATTCAATCCCTGGACATTGAAAGTGCGTTTAAGTTCGGCCATCTCTTCGGCGCGCCGCCCGGCGTGAATGCGCAGGCCGACGATGCTTGACGATACTTTATCCAACAGACCGGGATAATTCTCTTCGTACTGAGCGCGAATCTCGTCGAGCAAGCCGTACTTCCGCGCGCCCATTAACAGTTCGCAAAACAGTCCCTGCAAGCCTTTGGTTAAGCCCGCGTAAACGACTTTGAAGGCAGAAGCTTGATTGGTCGTCGGCCCAAGAACTCTTATCGGGATGTTGAACGTTTCCAATGCCTGCATGCGGGCGGCCTCCGGCCCAGAGACATAGACCAGCGTCCCCTTGCCCATCTTCGAAGCCCCGCCGATGATACAGCCATCGACGAAGTGAACACCCGCTGGCGTTAACACCGACGAAATCTCATCCGCGGTCATCGGCGAGATCGCGTTGGCGTCGAGGTACAAGAGATCCTTCCGCCCGGCTTTCGCCGCCGCCTTGGCAACTTTCGCCGCGACTTTCTTCGCCGCGAACGGCACGACGATGGAGACAATTAACTCTGTTTGTTTCACCAGCGCGTTCATCGACGCAACCGACGTGACGCCGGCGTTCTCCGCCCGCTTGCGGCTCACCTCACCGCGGTCCTTATCGTAAGTCAGAACTTCCACGCCATGGCTCTTGAGCAACTTGGCCCAATGAAACCCCATCTCGCCGATACTCATAATGCCAATTTTTTGAAACGCCACGATTGACTCCTACTGGGTTACGGTGCCGACGCTCTAGCCCGGCATCTCTATGCCATATTGATTTCGGTTTTTAAAGGCGACGTGCGCCTAGCCCGGATTATTCATGCTACGAGGAAACCTGACGGCGCTGTGTCGATCGAGGTATGACCCCAAAAGAACTAAAGCACCGAACGAAGGCACCGGCGCGAATGTTTCATTATGTGCTCGGCGCTCGGCACGATGTTTGACCTTTTCGCTGCTGATCTCATAAGCGACTTGCCCCGCTGGCATCTTCAAGGCACAACTGCTTTGCCTTCGTTCCGGAAGGGTTGCACCTCGATCGCACTTTTACCGCGAATAATCCGGGCTAGCAAATCACGAGTCGGCTTTGATATCTCGCGGGTCGTCTAGTCTTGATTCGCTATGCTTGGGTAAAATGCCGCGTCCGCTGAGCGTGCGCTCGATCTTGGCATGATAGAGCTTCATCACCTTCAATCACGCCGAGCGCATGCGCAATCGATTGCAGCGTCGCCATCCGTCCTGGCTGGCTTTGCGCGCGCAACTGAAAAGACGAGTCGTCGGGTACGCTGACCTTCACGCGCGCAACGTCTTTCAATTCAGCATGACGGGAATGGAGTTTTCGCGCTTGGCGCCAGGTGCCGTCTGGCACGATCAGTTGAATCGGTCGCGGGTCTTGTACGACCAGGACTTTCGTCAACTCCACGGCATCCCGAGAAGGATAGAGCAAAAACGTCCGATACTGAGGCGTCACAATATTTTTGAGGTCGAGAATCTCTCGGCCCGAGCCGCGCACGCGCACTTCGCTGTTCACCAACGCACGAACTGCAAGAAGTCCGGTATTGCTGCTCCGTGTCAGCTCTCGATGATGAATGACCAGACAAATCTTCGTGGCGAG
>JAERMN010000128.1 GCA_016844625.1 Deltaproteobacteria bacterium | reverse complement strand
CGGATGAATTGCTTAACCGACGCGTTCGCCGCGCCGCCGTTCTGACCGTTCGCGTGGGTCGCGTGCACCAGCCGGACAACATAATCTTCGATCGGTGGCGCGATCATCACCTGGCGCAAAAGCTGTTTCATCGCGTTCACCAACTTGCCGTCGTCGTCAGGTAATACTTTGGCGCACGCGCCGATCTCGGTGCCGGTGGTGCGTTTGAGAATTTCCCGCAGCTCTTCCGGCGCCGGCGGCGCGACCAAGAGCTTGAAGAAAAATCTGTCGAGCTGAGCTTCGGGCAACGGGTAGGTGCCTTCGAGCTCGATCGGATTTTGCGTGGCAAGTACGATAAACGGCGATTCGAGGATATGCGATTCACCGAACACGGTTACTTGCTTCTCTTCCATCGCTTCGAGCACCGCGGATTGAGTCTTCGGTGTCGCCCGGTTGATCTCATCGGCAAGCACTACATGAGCGAAGATTGGCCCTTGCTTAAATTGAAACTCGCGCCGGCCGTTGCTGTCAGTCAGCACTTCCGTGCCGACAATATCCGACGGCATCAAGTCCGGCGTGAACTGAATCCGCTTAAAGCTCATGCCAAGCGCATGGCTCAAAGACTTGACGAGCAGAGTTTTGCCCAACCCGGGCACGCCCTCTAACAAAATATGGCCGCCGGCAAAAAATGCGATCAGCACTTTACGAATCACATCATCGTGGCCGACGATGACTTTTTGCACTTCGGCTTCGAGTCGTCTGAAAGTCTGTTGAAATAGCTCCGGCTCCATCATGCTCCCTTTCTCGATCATTTAATGGGGTTTCCAAAGGGGGCGAGCATCCCCTTTGGGCTATCTTACTTGGGCCGGGGCCAATACCCCGGCCGCGAAGTGGTTTCGTTTATCTAATGATGCCGCGGTATTCGATCGGCATTTGCTGCTTCTCCGTCGGCGCATTAGGAACTTGCGCTGGCAGTGGCGTATTGCTCACCGGCGGTGGCAGCCGCAACCGGCCGCCTTTCGATGCTTTTGTCATGCGGCCTTCGCCTTTCGAGTCGGCCGGCACATCTTCAGGCAGCTGCACCGTCACATAGCGCGCGTTCTTGATGCCATCCTTACCCTCGCCGGCTTGATAAAATCGCTCCGCCGGCGGCGCCCCTTGCGGCGGCTCTTCGGACGCTTGGTTCTTACCGGCCCCTTCTTTGGAACCGCCTTGGTTTTTGTCCAACTTATTCTGGTTCTGTTCTTTACTCGGCTGATTGGGGTCGGGCTGATTGCCCTTAGCGTCGCCCTGGTGCTGTTGATTCTTGTCTTGGCCGGGCTCCTTCGGATTACCCTGCGCCGACTTGCCTTGCTGCATGTCCTTGCTCAACTGCGCGCTCTTCTCGCCCGTGCTTTCACCGCTCTCGCCTTGGCTCTGCTTGCCTTCGCCCTGGCCACTTTCTTGCGGCAAATTGGCCTGCAGATTGCCGCCACCTTTCTGTTGGTCTTTTTGTTGATCTTGGCCGCTCGCCGACTGCTGTTGCTCGCTGCCTTTGAGCGTATTCGCAGCCTGTGCGAGCATATCTCGATTGTTTTTTTCTGGTTCTTGCTTTTGCTGCTCGGCAATTTTTTTCTCTAACTCTTGAACCGCCGCTTGTTTTTCTTCCGGTTTGAGTTTGGGGTCGTCGAGCTTGGCCGCCAGTGCTTTGAGCTGCTCGGATAATTCTTTCAAGCGCGGCGCTTGCGCCATTTTTTCCGCCAAGTCGCGTAACTGTTGCTGCGCAGAGGGCGGATTCAGCATGGGCTTGACAACAGGCAAGAGAAGATAAACTAGCAGCGCCGCGAGCAGCGAAGCGCCCATGGACCAGAATGCCGACCGTTTCGGTTGGTAAGGAAAGTCGTGTTTGAGCTCGACCCGGCCGGCGAACTCGTCGGTTTCTTGGCGTAACCGCCAAAGCAATGATGCCGGACATCGTGCCGGATCGACGGTCGCCAAGGTAAGAAAATGATCTTTCGCCCCAGCGCGCTCGTCGATCATGCGCGCGGCTAGAGCGAGTTTAGGGATAAGTGGCCGATAGCGGAGCGTCACCGCCAAGACAGCAAAACCAACCGCGAAAATTGCTATTGCAATCGCGACGCTTAGAGTGACCCAGGCTGCGTCGGCAAAAAAGAAAACTGCCGCAAGTAATGCCATTACCGGCGGGACGAAAATTAGCAACGAATCCCACAGCGCATGGCGACCGAGTTGAGCCGTCAATCGACGAACTAAACTTTCCGGTCGGGCCTGCGCTTCAAGATCGGACGACAGCACCATTGATGACAACTATAACACTTCGGCTAAGCGGCTTAAATGCGAGGTCGTTAGCGTCTCGCGGCGACTTTCTTCGGAGTGTGGGCCGGTAGCCGCGGCTGAAACGTTTTGACCGCTTGGTTATGCGCTTCGATGGTTTCGGAAAACAAGTGAGTGCCGTCGTTTTTCGACACGAAGTAAAGATACGACACATCGGCTGGATAGAGCGCCGCTTTAATCGACGCTAGGCTCGGATTACAAATCGGTCCCGGCGGCAGCGCGGCGATGCGGTAGGTATTGTAGGGACTGGCGCCCTGCAGATCCTTGCGGGTTAAGTTGCCGTTAAAATCCTTGAGACCGTAGATGACCGTCGGGTCGCTTTGCAGGGGCATTTGTAGTTTTAGCCGGTTGTGAAAGACTGCCGACACTAAGGCGCGCTCTTCGTGAATGCCAGTTTCCTTCTCGATGATCGAGGCCAAGGTCAGCAACTCATGGGCCGTCAACTGCATCGTGCCGCCGGGCTGTACCAAAACCGGCTGGGAGACTTTACGAAACTGCTCCGCCATCGTGACGATAACCTCCTTTTCCGGTGTCGCCGGTGTAAAGTGGTAGGTGCTGGGAAACAGATAGCCCTCCAGTCCTTTATCTTGCAAGCCGAAGCTCGCCAGCAAACTCGGGTTGACTGACTCCTGGAGAAATTTGTCCTTGTCGGCGATCTGCATCTTGTCGAGCAGCGCGGCGATTTCTTTGATGGTGAAACCCTCGGGAATAGTCACGCTGTAAAAAATCCCTTTGCCATTGACTAGACGGTCGAGAATTTCCCGCGGTGAAATGCCGGTTTCGAAACGGTAGAGTCCCTGATGAATGCGCTTTTGCGCGCCGCTAAACCGCGCCCAAAGTGAAAAGAATAAGCCGTTGGAAATGACCTTCTGCTCGCGCAGTTTACGCGCCACGGTGGCCAATGAGTCGCCCTGCTCGACGCGCACTTCAGCCGGCGCCGGCCCGATGGCGGCAATCGAATAATGAACGTTGTACAACATCAGGCCGGCGCCGAGCAGAGCGACGATAGCAGCAATGGCAAAACAGGCGAGTAAAGCTCTCACGATTGGCGGTTGGGCGGTCATAGCGGCAGTCGAATCGCTGAATCTGCCGTCAATTAATTTTCCGTCAAGTTGACCTTGATCCAGCCTTGGATTTGGCGCAAGAACCCGGCAAAGGGATCCTCCCCCGGCGCCGCGGCAAAACAAGCCTTGCGTACGTAATCCAGCGCGCCGGAATAGTATTCGAATTTACTCGACAGCTCCTGATACAGAATATAACCGGTGCGATAAAGCGACAAATCGAGCTCGGAAACCGTCCAGTAAGAGCGGCTACCTTCCTGCAGATAATAGTCGAGCGAGCCTTTGCCCTCGACGTACTGGCGGAAGATGCCGCTCATGAATAGCGCATAATCGCCGAGATACTTTCGCCGCGAGCGTTCCTTCAGGAGATCGGCCTCGTCATTCAACGCCGGCGCTTGCTGACTGAGCATTTCCACGACACTATCGACTTTGCGGCCGTTGCGGGCGCGGATCCTGTAGAGATTTTCGGACCGCGCAAACTCGGTCAAGACATCGGCGACGTAACCGGCAATCGTCGCGTCGTGAATGCCCAGCTGCCAAAAGCTCTGGTGCACCGAATCGTGAAAAAAGCCGCGCAATTGGTTGTCCGCTGCTTTGTTGTCCATAACTCAGCAACGATGATACCAATTTTACGATTTCGTGGAAAGACAAGTTTGCAGTTGCCAACAGGATTTCTATTTGCCGCCTAAAGCAACTAAAGCTGGCGATTTTCACCATCGGCGATATAATGGCGAGCACTTTGTGCAAGTGGACTGGAGGAAGCCATGGCAAGAGACCTAAAAGAAGATTTTTTTCGCCTCGATGGAGCTTGGGCGTCCTTCGAGCTGATGTCGATTCGCCGGCGTGACGATTACTTGAAACCCTTCCGCGTGCTGCGCTGCAAGATCGACGATCAAGTCGACTTTCAGGCACCCGAGCTGCTGCAGGCGAAAACCGAGGCAACCGTCTTAATTGAAATCTTCGGCGATGAGGAATTGGTCGCCGCCACTGGCCGCGGCCCCGTCCATGCCGTCGATAGCGCTATGCGCAAGATCCTCGAAAAACATTATCCCCAACTCTCGGAGGTTCGCCTGGAGGAATTCGATGTCCGCCTAATGCACGGTGTCGGCCAAGAAGATGAAGCATGCGGCGCCGGCGCGCTGGTGCGAGTTTTAGCGATCTTCTCGGACGACAGCGAGCGGTGGGGCACCGTGGGAGTTGCCGCCGACATACTTCAGGCCAGCGTCGAATGCATTATCGACGGCATGGAATGGAAGCTCCGCGGCGAACACAAACATTAGCGACGACGGGGCAACGCGCCGGTCAGTTTCAGCCCGCCGGCTTGGCGCGAATTGGCGGAGGCTGTTTGTCGGTGCAATTCAATCAACTTTTGGTTCCGCGGTTTCTTCTGTTAGCTTTCTTTGTCATGGGCTGCCGACCTGAAGACAAATTAATATTCCATCCAAGCGCCGAGATTATCCATACGCCGGGTCAGGTTGGCTTGGAATTCCAAGATCTTTTCTTCACCACTGCCGATGGCGTCCGTCTCAACGGCTGGTTCATTCCACACCAGGAAGCCCGCGTTACGCTCGTGTGGTTTCACGGCAATGCCGGCAACATCAGCCACCGAGTGGAGAACATCAAGTTGCTGCGCGACAAGGTAAAGGTCAATATTTTTATTTTCGATTACCGCGGTTACGGCCGCAGCGAGGGCAGCGTCTCTGAGGCGGGTACCTATCAGGATGGCGTGGCTGCTCTTCAATTTGTCAGAAAGCAGCTCGGCATTGAAGCTCAGAATTTGATCCTCTTCGGTCGCTCGTTGGGCGCGGCGATTGCCACCGAAATGGCCAGCCGGTTCGACAGCCGCGGCTTGATCTTGGAATCTCCCTTCGTTTCGATCCGAGAAATGGCAAAGAGTGTTTTCCCGCTGATGCCGATCGGTCCGTTGCTGCAAACTCGCTACGACAATCTTGAAAAGATCGTCAAGATTAAAGTCCCGCTCTTAGTTTTGCACGGCGACCGCGACGAGGTGATTCCCTACGAGCATGGCAAGCGGGTATTCGCTGCGGCGACCGGGCCGAAGGATTTCTATGCGATCCACGGCGCCGGCCACAATGACACTTACATCGTCGGTGGCGATGCTTACTTTCAACGTCTACGAAGCTTCATCGAGACCGTAACGGCAAGCCAGCCGTAAGGGTCTTCCATCAATCGCGTCGGCAAAAAAACCTCAATTATTCGGGCGCTAATCTAACGCTTGCACAGAAGCGTTGCTCGCCGGCAGATAGGCGTTTCTCAGATACTGAGAAACCATCCGTTGGGTGTTGAAGAAGGAGCCGTTTAGGGCGATCGCGGAGCGCATCACTTGGCAGAAATTATCTGGCTCTTGGTAGTAAAGTGGTAAAATCACTTGCTCCAGTTTTTGGTAGAGCGACGCGGCTTCGGCAACGGAATCGTTTCCCGCCGAATCGTCATCGCCAATCGACCAACCCGTCACCCCCTCGATGTGCCCTTCGATCCACCAACCGTCGAGCACGCTAAAACTCGGCACGCCGTTGAGCGCCGCCTTCATGCCGCTGGTGCCGGAAGCTTCCTGCGGCCTAAGCGGTGTATTGAGCCAAACGTCGACACCGGAACAAAGCAGTTTACCTAACCCCATGTCGTAGTTTTCCAGATAAACCACGCGCACATCGCTGGCGAGCGTAGCGGCAGCCTCAAAGATCCGCCGAATGATCGCCTTGCCGCCGTCATCGCGTGGGTGCGCTTTACCGGCATAGACCAGCTGCAGAGGTCCAGCTTGGCGCGCGATCTTTTTAAGCCGCTCCAAATCGGCGAATAACAGATCGCCGCGCTTATATCCGGTGGCGCGCCGGGCAAACCCAAGAGTAAATACTTTTTTGTCGAGCTGAATACCGGTGAGCCAACGCACCTGTTGTAACAATTCTTTTTTCGCTTGGCTATGCGCTTGACGGATTTCTGCGACTGGAATGCCAATCGCGTAGCGCAAAAAACAATTATCGCTGCGCCACTCGGGAATCATGCGATCGTACAACGCCGCTAGCGGCGCCGCGGTCCAAGTGGTGGCGTGCACACCGTTGGTAATCGCATCGATGTTGTGGTTGGGAAACATCCCGCGCGACACTTCACCATGGCGCATCGATACGCCGTTGACGAAACCGGAACACTTAAGCGCTAGCTCAGTCATGTTGAGCTCGCCGTTTATGACTCGCAATTGGTTCAACGCGTCGGCACGTACGTCACCGAGAACCCGGTAGACCAAGTCGGCATTGAAACGATCGTGACCGGCCGGCACCGGCGTGTGAGTCGTAAACGCGCATTGGCGGCGCACGGTTTCGACTTCATTTTCGGAAAATCGGCGCGGTGACTGCGGCGCGCAACGCTCTTCCAACAACGCCAGCGTTGCCAACGCCGAATGGCCTTCGTTCATATGAAATACTCGAATGTCGGCATAACCCAGTGCGCGCAGCATGGCGACGCCGCCCAATCCCAATATCGCCTCTTGGCACAGGCGATATCGTTCGTCGCCGCCATAGAGATAATCGGTGAAGCCACGATCAGCTGAGTCGTTGTCGTCCAAGTCGGTATCCAAAAAAAACAACGGCACGATGTGTCCGGTGATACCGACGAACTGATATCGCCAGGCGCCGACGTGCACTTGACGGCCTTCAAGAGACAGCGAAATCTGCGCCGGCAATCGGGTGAGATAAGCCTCGGGTGACCATTTCGACGGACTCTCGATCTGGTTTCCCAGCGAGTCGAGCCGCTGGTTGAAGTAGCCCTTGCGGTGGAGCAGAGAAACCGCCACCATCGGAATCTGCAAATCGGCCGCGGAGCGTAATGTGTCACCCGCAAGAACGCCTAAGCCGCCGCTGTAGGTTGGAATAGCGTTATCCACCGCCACGTCCATCGAGAAGTAGGCAATGGTTCCCGGCAAGGATGATGGGTGATTCATTCAGATTTAAGGAAATTAGCGATCAATCTATCGATAGGTGTATCAAAAGGAGTGGCTTTCCTAATCCAAGGTCCAGAACTCTGTAGGGTAACCGACATATTAACATAACGCGCCGCCAGCGGCAATTCTTCGATCGCCGAAGGATCTCAGAAGGCAAACATGAGACCGCGAAATACTTTGCTGATGGGCCCGGACAATTAGCGACTATGAGGTCGAATAATTTGGCAAATCTAGGCAAGAAGAACCGTTTCGATAGAATTTAGGTCGCGTCGTGGATTGAACTACCCCGCAGCAAGCTGCGGGGTATCAGACGACCCTGAGCCACGTCGAATGGGTCGGGGGTCCAGTTCCGGTTTCGCCTGGATTCCCGCTTAAAACATGCGGGAATGACGGTCGTCGGAAAGGAACTTAGTTTAACGCAGCAAGCTGCGGGGAATCCGACCCTTAGAGATTGAGCAATTGCCGGAGAAGGATCACAAGTGAAACGCCTGCGTAAGTGCATTCCAGGAACCGTGATCGGCCAAAGTGCGCAATACCGAGACAGTTGGCGGCATCATCGGAAAATTTCCCGACTGCGAGCGCTCCAATGCCGCAGCGGCCGAGATCCAGAGACTTTCCGAGACCTCCTCAGAAATATGCAGTGGCGTCTGTTGCGGACGGGTGTCAAAGCGCACCGGATAATGTTCCGGGGTGATGCGATGGTAGAAATAAGTCAGCCGGGCTAGATCGCAACAAAGGTTCTCAGCCGCAAGCAAACTGGAAAACTCCACCGTCCCCTCCTGCAGCGCCGATCGCTTTTCGGCTAATCGCCGAGGCAACTCCTCGCTTGCTGAACCGCTCAACGCACCGTTCGGCGATACCAAAAAATAAATTCCCGCCTCTTCGAAAAGCTCTCGCACGGCCGCAACCCAGTGAGCGAGACAAAGCTCCGCGCCTAGCTCGCCGCCCAGTTTCTGCTGCGCTTGGGCGGCCGTAAGGCCTTGGGTTAATCTTAGCATCTGCGGCGAACCGTCATTATTCTCGACACGCCCGCCGGGAAAAACATAAATGCCAGCATAAACGTCCATCTTATCGGGGCGGCGATTCATAAAAATTTCAAAACCACCGCCGGCATCGGGACGAACTAACACCACCGTAGAAGCAGGTTGGGGAGTCGCGGGTTGCGCCATGATTCACCGAATCAGAATAGACACAGATCAATTCCCTTACCGAAATTAGTTTCGTGGCGACGGTTTGCCGATATGAATATGCGCACCGGTCGCTGACCCAGTGACGGCGTTTCTAAACGCAATAAACGGAATCCCGGCTTGACGCAGATAACTTAGGAGGGATTGTCCCTCCTTACTGTCCGGATGAAGCGCCACATCTATCGCATTGCGATGATCGAAGCGCAAGCGATCATGAGTTGGAGTCTGGCCGTAGGCGCTGATCGGCAGCGCGCGGCCAAAGGATCCGGAAAAAAACTTTTCAAGCTTGGAGACATCCATGAGCGCCCAAGCCGACCCGCCGTTAAAACGCAGGAAGTTTCCTGACTCGCTATAACCGCCCACTGCAAGCCCCGGCAAGCGCAGGAGCTCGTCACGCATGGAATATTCGGTGGTTGCCATATCCGTTTCGGCAAGCCAGCGTTTATCCTCATCGACTCGAAGCATCGCCTGAGCTAAATCATGTTCCGCTTGTAGCACGTCGTTACGGGCGATCAGACCTAAGTAATACTGCTCGCGCCGCTGTTCATACTGCGCCAGTAGCCGAACCCGCTCAGCTTCATGGAGCGTTAACAATTTCTCCGCGCCGGCCCGAGTTTCTTTGATTTTCTGAATCACGTCCGCGCGCGCGCGCGCAAGTTCTGATTCGCTCGCGCCCGTTCGACGGTGACTGGGCGCATTGCGGTTTGATGATTTGCTTTGAAGGTCCTGTGCCATTGCCGCTGAGGAATGGACCCCAACAAGTGTCGCGATCGCCATAAAGCTTGCACTGCTGAAAAGCGCGCGCTTATTGCGCCGCGGCTGCCGTTGGAACATGCAAGGAAGTGTAGGAATTCTGCCATCGCGGGTCAAGCGAGTCCCATGGAGATTGAGTCGTCATAGACCGGGTTGTTACGGCGACCGCGAGCCGATGGTATCCATGGCCGTGAGTCGAGATATGCCTGCGGCCTGAAAGCAATTATGAAAAGTCGACGAATCGTCAAGAGTTTTGGCAGATCAGTGCCGCGCTATTTTTTTCAGTGACGGCTCTGGGTGGCGAATCGTCGAGGTTTCCAGATACCATCGAAAAAATTAAACCGGCTATGGTTGCCGTTGGGACCTTTCAGAAAACTCGCCTTCCACCATCGGTCTTTCGCGGCACTGGATTCGTCGTTGCCGATGGCCGGCATGTCATTACCGATTTTATCTCTGTTTAAAATGCCACTTCTGCTCTCGTTCACGCAGGGAGATTCAGCAACCTTGATCCCGGCCCGCCCATGACGGCGAAAACTCAAGATTCGGTGCGAGAATGCCCCAAACTAATATTTCGCTTGTGTCGAGACTCCCCGTTTTAATGAACCTAAATATTGAACGGGCGGGGCTGCCCGCTGATGGAACTGTCAGACTGCCGGGGGGTCTAACTTGCGAGCCTGTTGGACGGTTTGCCGATATGAATATGCGGACCGGTAGTGGCGCCGGGGACGGCTTGTCGGAATGCCAAGAAGGGTATGCCAGATTTACGTAAGTAATCGATCAACGTTTTGCCCTCCTTGCTATCGGGATGAAGCCCCACATCCATTGAATTGCGATGGTCGAAGCCTAAGCGGTTATGCGTATCGGATTGACCGAGGGCAGTAACCGGCAGGCTGCGGCCAAATGTTTGCGAGAAAAATCTTTCAATTCGTGGCGCTTCTTTGAGCGACCACTTGAATCCGCCGTTGAAGCGCACCAGCTCCGCGGTTTGGCTGAAACCGCCCACCGGCAAGCCAGGCATGCGTAAAACCTTCTCACCCAGCATCGCTTCGGTAATTGCGATCTGCGTCTCGGTTACCGAGTAGCGCATTTCATGCACGCGCTTGAGCGCGGCAACGAAAGATTTTTCCGCTAGGACAACTTGCTCTTTGGAAATTTGCCCGTCTTGATAGAGCTTGCGCTGTGCGATCACCACGGTCCGGAGCGCCGACTGCTCTTTCTCATATTCGAGCAGCAGCTGGCGTTCCCGCGCCAACGATTCCTGCATTTGCGCCACGGAGATCGTGGTCCTGCTATGGTTGCTGGAAACGCTCACTGCAGAGCGTCGATTCCAGCCGTTAACGGCGAAGAACAATATTACTAAAAGCGGCGGAACTGTCGCGGCGATGAGCAACAGCCGGGATTTTACGACTTCGGCGCACATGAAGGTCAAAGTCTAAGGGCTTATGGAAAACGGGTCAAGGCAAAAAGAATGGCCGTAACATTCCAAAACGCTACGGCCCTTCTCGGTTTGCCAGGTTTCCAGGCACACCCGATGGAGCGAGTAAGGCCAATGGCCATCAGTTAGCGCAAGCGCCGTACCCGTTTCGCGTTCGACCGGCGAAAGTGAGGTAAGCCGTTGTAGTTGCGAAAGAAAGAGAATCGGTGAGGTTTGGTGAGGATCACCGCCATAGAAATGTAGGTGTATCAGGACTGCTATACCCTGTAGTCGCTTTGATACTCCCGGCGGGCTTGGGGTTCCCAGTCGAGGAGCTTGGCGTCGTGCATCAGCAGTGCGCGGAAAAGTTCATGCCGATGGTATCGTCGTTTCCCGGTATCCGGGCGTCGAGTAGGCGTGGCTTGCGATCCGCCCCAACCACGAACCGGATTCCGGGTCGCCGCCCGCAATGACGGCCCGCCAATTCTTCTTCGGTGCTTGGCATCCGATCCAGGTTTCTCAGGACATGCTCCGCGCGAATAATGGCTTTTTCCAAAACTTGGCGTCTTCGCGCCTTTGCGCGAGAAATTCCCGATCCGAAACTAACTGGTTATTGCCGCTCCCACAAATAGTAGCAAATCGGCACCGGCGCGCCGCCGACAACAAGCGCGGCTTGGTATCCGTCAATGGAATCTAATGCGGCCAGCGACCAACCTGGCACTTTACCGGTGATGCTAACTTGGCCATCACTGCTCATCGCAATTTCCACTTCGTCCAACGCGCCGGATAGTCCTGTGCCCTTGGCTTTGAGAAACGCTTCCTTGCTCGTCCAGCATTTAAAGAAAGCTTGGCGTTGCAAATTTGCCGGTAATCCGCGCATCGCCGCGACTTCTCTAGCCGTGAAAAAGCGCTCGGCGATTTCCTGGAACTGGAAATCCTCTTTCACATACTCGATGTCGACGCCGACCTCCCGTCCATGGGTAACCGCGAGCAAGGCCATTTCATTGGAGTGGGAAAGATTGAACTCAACGCCGCTCGACGCCAGCGGTTGAGGAAGACTTGGTTTGCCGTTTGCTCCAATGTCAAAGCTCACGCACGGCGGGTCGCTGGGCAAATAGCGGCGAAGAATATCGTGCAGCGCAATATGCGCGACCCGATAGCACCGCCGGTCCCTCTCAAACTTAAAGCGCGCCGCGCGCTCCCGTTCGTCCGGCGAAATTAGCTCGCGGTTGAAATCGACGCTCGAATCATCGAGCCGCAC
>JAERMN010000597.1 GCA_016844625.1 Deltaproteobacteria bacterium | reverse complement strand
ACTTCGAAGATTTGTACCATCGCTTTGCGCGCGCCGTCGTCTTTGAACTTGCGGTCGGCCTTGACGATGGCGAGGAACTCGACCAACGCCGCTTGGTAATTTTCCACGCCGGCGAGCGTTTGCGCTAGGTCAAAGCGTGCTTCGAGATTGGCCGGATCGGCGGCGATTTTTTCGCGCAGGGCCGCCTCGTTTTGCACGCCGCCGGCTTGGAGATCAAGCCGCGCCAGCAACCGGTCGGCTTCCTTGCGTTCATCGGCGACGATCGAGATCTGATCGAGATAGTTCCGCGCCGCGTCATTGTCGCCGGCGTTCATCGCCAGCCTGCCGAGACCCAGCAACGCCTGGGCATGATTGGGATCGGCCGCCAAGATCGCTTGATAGGCGGATTTCGCCTCGTCGGCTTTTCCCGCCGCTTCCAGCTCGGCGGCGGCCAGGAACTTCGATAAGAACTCGCGCAACATCGGTTCCGGTAGTGCGCCGGTAAATTCGGAGGCCAGATCGCCGTTTCTGAACAGCTTCACGGCGGGAATGCCCTGGATGCCGAACGCGCCGGCCAGCTGCTGGTTTTCGTCGACGTTGACTTTCGCCAGGATGAATTGGCCGGCGTACTCGCCGGCCAATTTTTCTAAAACCGGCCCCAACACTTTGCACGGCCCGCACCATTCGGCCCAGAAGTCGACTAACACGGGGACTTCGATGGAGCGCGCCAATACTTCAGCTTCGAAATTTTCTTCGTTAACGTCGATGGTCCACTCACTCATAGCGGCTATTTCTTTTCTCCCTTGAACGTTTTGAACGGCTTGAACTTAAATTTATTTCGCGATGACCGCTTTGGCAAGGTCGCGCACCTTCGCCGCCGCCGGTCGCATCGCGTAAACCATCGCTTCGGTGATCTCGTCCTCCGTCGCGCCGCACTCACGCGCCTGCTTCAAATGGCGTCTAGCGCCCCCCTCATGGCCGATGGCGATACACGCGGCGAAGAAGACCAGTTGTGCCGTTTTTGGATCGAGCGATCCTGCTTTGTATTTTATGTTAAAAAACTCTTTGTCGACTGTCATCGTTGCACCTCACTTCTTTATGTGCCAAATCACACTAGGTAACATCTTTACTCGCGCTAACTAACCAGCGAAGAAATCCGAAATCCGAAGCACGAAATCCGAAACAAACCGGGGCCAAAATAAGTCAAAACCCGGAAAATCCAAAACGAGGAATCCGAATCGGGTTTGTTTGGAACATTGCATTTGTTTTTGGTCATTTGAATTTGTTTCGGATTTCGTGCTTCGAATTTTTCCGTTGCGCCTTTGCGCCAGTCATCGGCGCTTATTTTTTGTATGAGTCCGGATCGAACGCCGCGCCGTTGAGCGTGTATTCACTCTTTACCTCGGTCGGCCGGCGGATGGTTTGGATCACGTAGCAGCCCGCCTCGGCGTTGCGCACGACCTTGGCGATTTTTTCCGGCGCTTCCTGCGAAGTAATCTCGCAGCGGGTCTCGACGCCTAAGCCCTCAGCTTGCACGGTTTCGCGCAACACCGAGCCTTCGTTCTTGAACCGCGCCGTGACGTAAACCTTGGCTTTGTCGATGTGAGTCTTGAGCATTTCCCCGTACCGGGAAATTTGCGTGAGCAGTCAAAACCCCACCGATAAACCGAAATAAGCCAGTGGCGGTGGCGCGGTATTATCCCCGCCGATCCGTTCGCCTTCATCGCAGTAAACCGTGAAGCCGCGCGCGTGCCCTTCCTTGCGCATGCGTTCCAGCATCTCGGCGTCAGCCTCCAGAACGATTTCGCGTTTCACTTGCATGTCATCAGCCATAAAGCCTCCTTACATTCTCTATAACCAAATACCTAACAGAATGACTCCAAAAACAATCTCGCGCCAAGTCGCAAAGACGCCAAATCCGGAATTGTTTTTATTCCTTTGTGTCCTTTGCATTGCTAGCCAAAAACTAACACCAACATGTTGGTCCTAGCGTGCCGCTTCAATATTCCGGAAGTCGAACGTCCTCGGATCCGGATATTCCTCCCACCAAGCATGTCCTGAGTAGAATCGAAGGGGCGCCATGACGCTACGTTCGTGATCATAAAAACATCAACCACGAAACACACCAACGCCACGAAAAATAACCGGACCTAAGTTTCGTGTATTTCGTGTTTTTCGTGGTTAAACATCAGTTGCGGCTGTGCGCCGACGGGCGAACCTCTTTTCCCCAGCGCAGTCTGGGGAAAAGCAAGTATTGCTATAGCTAAGAACTTACGCGGCTTGGGCAAATTTTCGGAAATTCAAATTGTAAAGAGGGCGCGATGAATCGCGCCCCTACATGATCGATATCCTTTTTCCGCCTTTTGCGCTTTCTGCGGTTGATGCTCCGGGTCTCAACCGGGCGGGTTAAAAACCCGCCCGGCCGCATCTTTCTTTGCGATCTATGCGTTCTTTGCGGCTAATTCTTCTCTTGGGTTGCGGCTTCCCCACGCTAAGTTCTTTGCGGTTATCGGTCCGAATCCGAATCTTCTTACCTTGTGGTTAACTCTCCCAATCTCCTGTGTCGCCAATATTTCAGAAACCGGACGGCTTGCCAAGCCCGGCTACTTGGATTGTGCTTTGGTATACTCCTCGGAATAAAGATCGAGCAATGCTCGCAACAGAGCAAACAGCGCCGGCCCGAGAATAATTCCGAGGGCACCGAACAGCGCCAGTCCGCCAAGGATGCCAAAAAATAGAAACAGCACCGGCAGTCCGAGCCGATTGCCGATCAAAAGCGGTTTAAGAATATTGTCGGCCATGCCGACGAAGCCGAGACACCAGACCAGCAGCACTATGCCGCGAATATTTTCGCCTTGGAAAAACAGATAAATTGACGCCGGCACCGAAACGAGCGCGGAGCCACCGACCGGCAACAACGAGACGAACGCGGTGACGACGCCCCATAAGACTGAAAAGGGCACGCCCATCGCCCAATAGGCTAAACCAGCCAACAAACCCTGGGCCATCGCCACCACCAACGAGCCATGCACCACCGCGACGACCGCATCGACGATATTCTTAAGCAGACGTTGTTGATGCTCGCGGTCCATCGGCAAGAGCTGTTGGATTTTTCGCAGGAACTCACTGCCGTCGCGCAGCAGAAAAAATAGCGTGAACAACGCGACGATGAAATTGACGGTGAACATCAGCACGTTTTGGGCGATCCCTTTGACCTGCGCGACCATAAAGCCGGAAACAACCTGGGCGCCTTGAACTAGCACTTCCTTCCAGTTGATTTTGAAATCTATCAGTTGAAACGAAATCATACTCCACCAGCCGATCAGTTGTTGAATCCACGGCTGCGCCAGCCACTCTTGTTTGCCGCTTTCATCCAACAGCGAACGGACCGACTGCACCAGCGCGACAGCGTCGTCGGACAAAAACCAAACGATCTGGAAGCCGGGCGCGATGACGAGCAGCGTGATCAATACGATCACCACCACCGCGGCCAAGGTCGCCCGGCCACGCAGGCGCCGCAGCAGCCACGCGTAAAACGGATAGACCAGTATCGCCAAGATCACCGCCCAAGTGATCGCGGTTAAAAACGGGCTAAGAATCAGAAAGGCGCCGTAGAGAATCAGCAGAAAGAGCGCAAAGAAGAAAGCGGTCACGAGCCAAGTTTGGTTCACCGTCGAGCCTCCTTTTCGGTTGTCCAACTCTACGCACAAGGTCTCAGTGCTGCAAGCACGAGCTTGATTGAGCGATTGCCGACTGCCGACTAGCCATAGTATAGATGCGGTGAATCTTGAGAGTGGCCTGACATAGAAAGGAATCGGCCGTGAAGCATATGCAAAGACTCAGCACTGTCCTGCTTTTTACTGGAATCGGATTGCTTTTTGCCGGCACGGCATGGAGCGCCGATAGCGTCGTCGGCAAAACCCCGGACGCGACTGGCAAGTTCTGCCACCTCAAGTTCCCGGCGATCCGCGAGGACACGCTCTACAGCGATCGGCCCATGGTCAAAGACGCCGGATGCTCCTTGCGGCTACGATCCGTTGGGCAAAGAGGAAGTCGCGCGCCAGCAAGCGCACCGGCGCCATTTGCTCAATCACCATCTGTACAGCGACTGATTTAACGTTGGATATAACTCGCGCACGCTTCGACGATTTGCCGCCCTGAGCCACGCTGAAGCGAGGGCGCAATGGAACTGTTGAACAACCCCGCAACAAGCTGCGCGGTATCAGGCGATGAGATTTTTCTTAACGGCGTCACCCCCGAATGTTTTTATCGGGGGTCCATTCCCAGGCTGTGGTGAGCACTGTCGAACCACCGCGTAAAGAATGCGGGAATGACGGACTTCGAATCGGCAATTTATTTCATACTTTAGATCACGGTTCCAAGAGGAATTAGTCATTTGAAGAAATACCTACCTCTAATTGCAGCACCTCTGCTTATTGGGTTGCTTAGTTGGTACTTTATTTACAAAACTGGAAGCAACGATATCTTGGTGTCGGAAGCGGGTGCTCAGTGGATTCGCAGCGAATATCCTCACTCCGCAGTAGCCCAACCCGTCAAAGACCGCACCGCAAGCTTTACAACTAAGTTCGAGCTGGGGAGGGTTCCACCGCGGGCCAGTCTGCGGTTAAAGACTTTTCGCAAAGCTCTCCTTTCAATCAACTCAAAGACCGTGCAAATTCCAACGTCTGAGTTTCCCTTCTGGAAGGTCAGCCGAGAGTTAGATATTTCACCCTGGCTACTCATTGGTCAAAACAAGATTACCATTGAGGTCACCAATTCAAGGGGACCGCCGGCTGTTTTGGCGTATAGTCATGAGTTGGGAGTACGGACGAACCGCCAATGGATGGCCTCTCGCGACAATGGCGTGGCCATGCAGGCGGTTACAGTGTCTGTTCGCCCAAACCTCGAACAGTACGATCACTTTCCAACCAGCCTCCAAGCTCTATCGCGGGAATTTGTATTCTTGTTTACGTTCTTCGTTGTCGGATCTTTGACCTATCTTTGGGTCAAAGCAAAAAACGTCAACGTGAGCGCAGGGCAGGTGCGTTGGGCCATGCTGGCAGCTTGGGTCGTGCTCGGCGCAAATAATATATTTAAGATCCCCATTTATTTTGGAATGGACGTCAATGCTCATTACAATTACATAATTCATATCCTAAATTTTGGCTCACTCCCGCTTGCCACGGATGGCTGGGCAACATTTCACCCGCCCTTTTTTTATGTAGTAGAGGCCCTATTAGCAATAATCTCGAGCTTCGTACTTTCGCGTGAGAATGCCCTTTTTTTCTTACGAGTGATCCCCCTCGCTTGCGGTTTAGCGCAAATCGAGCTGGCCTATCGCAGCTGCTGTTTAATTTTCAAGAAACGATCCGATCTCCAAATTGTCGGCACCGTCATTGGCGGTTTCTTACCAATGAGCTTTTATGTGTCTCAATTTGTGAGCAATGAACCGTTCGCAGCTAGCCTGACAGCGGTACTGATTTATTATTGTTTCTACTATTTGATTAATGGTTTCGGAAACGATGCAATTAAATCTAGTGCGATTCTCGCTGTTTGTTTTAGCGCATCGTTACTGAGCAAGGTCTCAGTCTTGCTGCTTCTGCCTATCACGCTGGCTGTCATTACGTTTGTAACCTACCGACCTCAGAAAAAGCTGCAACTCGCGGTGAAACCTCTAGCGGTATTTTTGCTTATAACCGTTCTGCTCACTGGCTGGTATTTTTTCCGCAACCTCTATCACTTCGGCCAACCCTTCCTAAGCCCCTTCATAGCCTGGGAATTGCTCGGCTTCGAATGGTGGCAAGCGCCTGGCTATCTGACACTAACGAATCTGCTGACATTTGGCCGAGCGCTTAACCAACCGATCTATTCTTCGATGTTTGGCTTCTGGGACGCTCTGTACTCATCATTTTGGCTCGATGGAAATCTGAGCGGAGAGACTAAGGGATCTCCGCCTTGGAATCTTGAATTTATGAATACACTCTCCGTTTTGTCACTTCCAATAGCTCTATTGATGTTTTACGGAGCATTTCACGGCTTGAAATCAAAGCGAGGCGAACAAAAACTGGTTGTCATTTTTGTGATCGGCTGCATTGTGACATTTGTGGCTGCCATCTTTCATATGTACACACAATTATCTGTTTATAGCACTGTCAAAGCCACCTACATGCTTGGCCTGACTCCATGTTTTTCTGTTTTGGCGGCCTTAGCTTATGAGAGTCTTCCCAAAGGGGGCTGGTGGCCAGCGACAGCCTGTGGATATCTCACATGCTGGGCTGTAACCGCATATATTTCATTTTTTGTTTTGCGTGGAGCCGTGTTACCCATGTAGAGCCGTATAAAAATTAACCTCGGGCAGCGAACTGCGGGGAATCGACCCACGGAGATTGAAAATCAAGCAGATCTACATCCGCAACAAATCAAATGATAAGAAAGCACAATATTCAAATCGGCCGCTTTGGGATTTTCGTAATTTGGATTTAAGTCTTTGGGTTTGTTTCGAATTTTTTGATATTCGGATTTCGGACTTTGTAAGCCGGGCAAATTGATGCAAGCGAATTATTCGCAATGATTCTGTCGAACCTTTAGCGCGCAATAACCTTAACTGGATAAAATGCCTAGCAAGATCCTCATCGTCGACGACGAGCCGTTTAATCTCGATCTGCTCGAACAGGAGCTTACCGATCTCGGCTATCCGAGCGAGCGCGCCAGCGACGGCAAGCAG
>JAERMN010000596.1 GCA_016844625.1 Deltaproteobacteria bacterium | reverse complement strand
CCCCCCCTGACCCATTCGACGCGGTTCAGGGTCGCCCGTCGAGAGCCTCTGGGTCGAACGATGGTGAGCACAGTCGAACCACGATAAAAACATTCGGGGGTGACGCCTTTAAGACAAATCTCATCGCCGGATACCGCGCAGTTTGCCGCCGGGTTGTTCATTTGATTTTTTTTCAGATTGCATGGACCCACATCCATACGCCTGTACGGGTTGCCGTTACATTCGTTTCGAAACCGTTTCCGGATCCAAGCCGGTGGGGCATGGATAGGCCTTGATGCTGTGTGTCAAATTGTTGCGTGCCATCAGCTCCGCGTAACTGACGCCGACCGCCTTGGTGTTGATCACCGGCACGCCGAGATGCGGTTCCAGCTCTTCGGGAGTGACGACGTAAGGATAGATCTTGCCGCCGAGGGGAATGATTGCCTGCGCGCCTTGAGCGACCAATTCTTTTCCGACCTCGAGCGTGCGCTGGATAACCACGTCGTGATATCCCGACAAGTCGCCAGTATCATAAAGCCCGACCGTGCGGATGCCGCTGACGAAGCCTGACATGCCATAGGTTTGCACCAGCCTCATGGTGTGCGGCATGTGAGTTTCCAGCGGCACGATGACACCGAAACGGTCGCAAATCGTCGCGGCGAAATGGAGCGACGCACGCAACAGGCCGATCACAGGGATGCGCACGGCGAGCCGGCTCGCTTCGACACCGGGGTCGAAGGTGTTGCTTTGGATTACCGCGTCGAAACCTTTTTGTTCGGCCTCGATGGCTTTTTTCACCAACGCCGGGGTTTCCAAAATATGGTGCAACCCCGAGAGCGCTTTACGCTCTTCGAGCAGACTTAAAACCGCGCCGCCGCCGAGATCTTCGGGATAGGCGAGCTCAAAAGTTGTCTCCGGCGAGGCGTAACTTTTGAGTAGCTTGGCGATGTGAACTTCGAGCTCGGGTGAGTGGCGTTGAGCGGAATGGTTTAGGAACATGAAGCGCATGGTTTTTTCCTTTGTCGACTAAGACGAAGAATAGGACACCTAAGACTGCTAGGACCAAGACTCGAACGCATCGTCATCCGCCGAAAATCGACCTGAGTTGCTTGGCGTATTCGTCGAGTTTTTCCGCTAGTGCTGGATTGACCGGGACGATCTTGAGATCTTTCAGCATGGCGGCCTGCTCGTTGCCAAAGTCCGTGCGGGCGCCATGGCGACCGGGCGTTTGCATTAGTTTCTGACCTTCACGCGATAGCACAAACTCCAAGAACAGCTTGGCCCCATTGGGGTGCGGCGCGCCGGTGGCGACGCCGGCACCGACCATGATCGCCGGCGTCGGGCCGAGCGCGGTCCAATCGATCGGCGCGCCGCGCTCTCGAGTTGGGCTAACAGCTCGTGTCCTTCGCGCGTGCTCGGCTGCTGCTTGGCGAGCTCGCGCATGTATTTCAAGCCGCGCTCCTGTCCCAAGATCTGCAGCATGCCGGCGAACCAATCGGCTTTGGTCCCTTCCATCATTAACTTGCCCTTCCACTTGGGATCGAGCAGGTCGTCATACGATTTCGGCAACTGACGGGCCGGCACCATCCTGGTGTTATAGGCCGTGACATAAGCATTGTAATAAACCGTGGTCCAAAATCCTTCTTCTTTCAGGTAACGCGCCAGCGCGCCGCTACGGTTGAAAATATGCATGCTGAACTCGACGGTCTGGATCACGTCGGCAAAAATTTTCTTGGCGCGAAACTCGGTTAAGACTCGGTTGAGGAGTTTTTCGCTGCCGGTGCGCTGCAACTTAACTTTGATGAACGGGTAACGCTTCTCAAACTCGGCGACGATCGTGTTGGCTTCGCTCAAGTTCATCGACGCGTAGTAAACCACTTCGCCCTCACGCTTGGCGGCGTCGATCAACGTGTCGTTGGTCGCCGCATGGCCGAGTGCAATTGAACCTATCATCAACAATAGTGAAAACAGCCCAATGCGTGGTCCGATCATTGATTTAGTCATACGATAAAACCCTCCTACTTGGCCAACGACTCGATGAAGCCATTGTCTTCCAGCTCGCGGATGAAACGGTCGTCGATAAATCTTTTAGCATCGGCGCCTTTGGCCTCGGCCAACTCGTTAGCCATGAAATCAAGTAATGTTTGCAGCGCAGCGACGACCGGGTACGGCGCGCGCGGCATGCCGGGTTGGGTGAGATCGTAGGTTTCTTCGGCAATGGTGCGATCGGCGATGCCGCTATAATCAGCCTGGACGTCGACGGTAAATTCCCGGTCGGTGCGATAACGGTGCATGCCTTCGACGTAGGCTTTGACAAACTTTCGCGTGATCTCAGGATGCTTTTCAATGTAATCGCGTCGTGCGGCGATACCACCGAGCGCGTAGTTGAGGCCGTATTCGGCGAAGTCGATCAGATATTTGCAGCCATGGCGGATCGCGTCAATGCATTCCGGCGGCGTGCCGACGACGACGTCGACTTTGCCGCTCATCAGAGCCGCGAGTTCTGCTGCGGCGCCATGGGCAATCGGCACTTCGCGCAGTCCTTTGATACCGGCTGCGTCGAGCTTCGCAATCACGAACTTCACCAGCGCATCGCCGATGCCGCCGTCGGCGACTGTGCCGATTGTTTTCCCCGCCAATTCTTCACGGCTGTTGAGGCCCGGGCGGCCAATGACGAACTGCTGATTGATGCCGCCGGTTAGAAAAACCACGTCCGCGGCGCCTTTGAGATTCGCACGCAGCGGCGCCGGCGCCGCCAAGTTGCCAAACTGAATTTCCCCAGACATTAGGCCACTGACGACACCTTTCGCGCCGCCCATCACCGGCGGGCGATCGACATCGAGTCCGTGTTTTCGAAACAAGCCAGCTTTCCAAGTCACCATCATTGGCCCCGCACCCTGGCCGATGGTGGCGAAGCCGGCGTTGATCTTGATCAATTCTGCCATACCGAACGTCCTGCCGTTTCTTTGGATAGATCATTCCTATCACGACTACGGATTGAAGAGTCAAGCGCCGAAGGAGTTCCACTATCTTATATCTTGATGCGCTCATTCACATTGACACCTCATCACCCCAAGCGTATTATCAAATTCCGTGATGCGCTTTCTCGGAAAGCCATTACGGTTTTTTATTTTGGGGGACGAGAAGTTCGTTTTGATTGTTAATTTATTTGGCCTGATGGTTATTAAACCGTGAACCATGAGCGTCGTCGCGATCATTCCAGCACGCTTTGGTTCGACTCGTTTGCCGGGAAAACCGTTGGCCAACATTGGCGGTAAACCGATGATCCAACATGTTTATCAGAGCACGGCGAAGGCTCAGGTGTTGGATCGGGTGATCGTGGCGACCGATGACCGGCGCATCGAAGCGGCAGTGAAAGCTTTCGGCGGTGAGGTGATGATGACTTCGCCGAAGCACGCCAGCGGCACGGATCGTTTGGCCGAAGTGGCGCGCAGGATCAAGGCTGATTTGCTGGTGAATGTGCAGGGCGATTTGCCGTTTATTCACGCTGCAACGATTACACGAGCGGTTAAGCCGCTGCGGCAAAATCGGACGGTACCGATGGGGACCGTGTGCACGGCGATTTATGACGAAGCGGAGTGGCATAACCCTAACATCGTCAAAGTGCTCATGGATCGCGCCGGGTTCGCCATGTATTTTACTCGTGCGTCGATTCCCTATGTGCGAAACGGCGTTGTCGATCCGCGCGGTAGGAAACTAAATTCGCGCAGCCGACCACGTCTCTGGGGTTACCGCCACCTCGGGCTGTATGTTTACCGGCGTGATTTTTTGCTCAAGTTCGCGCGGCTTCGACCGACGGCGTTGGAGCAAATCGAAAGTTTGGAGCAACTGCGCGCGTTGGAAAATGGTTATCGAATTTACGTGGCGGAAGTTGACGAGCGCTCGGTGGAGGTCGATACTCCAGAGGACCTCAAGCGGGCGGAGAGTTATTTGAAGCGGCGTTCAAACTGAGAGGTGGCGATGGCGACGATAAAAACTAAATATATTTTCGTCACGGGTGGAGTGGTGTCTTCTCTGGGCAAGGGGCTGGCGGCGGCGTCAATCGGAGCGCTTTTGGAAAGCCGCGGCCTTAAGGTCACGATCTTGAAAATGGACCCGTACATTAACGTCGATCCGGGGACGATGAGCCCGTATCAGCATGGCGAAGTTTTCGTCACCGACGACGGCGCTGAGACCGACATGGATTTGGGACATACTGGGCAAATCTACGAGACGGTTATCACTAAGGAGCGGCGCGGCGATTATCTTGGCGGCACGGTGCAGGTGATCCCGCATATTACCGACGAGATCAAACGGCGCATCTTCGCCGCGGCGGAAGGATTTGACATTGCCATCGGCGAAGTCGGCGGCACGGTCGGCGACATCGAAGGTTTGCCGTTCCTAGAGGCGGTGCGCCAGGTGGCTTGGGATTTGGGACGGGAGAATGTTCTCTACATTCATCTAACTCTGGTTCCCTACATTACCGGCGGCGGCGAGCTTAAGACCAAGCCGACGCAGCATAGTGTCAAGGAACTGACCGGCTTGGGCATCCAGCCCGATATTCTGCTCTGCCGCACGGATCGTATTCTCGACAAGAAGATCAAAACCAAGATCGCCCATTTCTGTAACGTCGCGGAAAATGCTGTCATCACCGCCAAAGATGTCGAATGGATCTACGAAGTGCCGCTCATTTTTCATGAAGAAGGTCTTGATGAGCGTGTCGTCGAGAAGCTTAATATCTGGACCGGCGCACCGCATTTGGAAAAGTGGCAGAAGGTTATCGACGTTCTCAAAAATCCCAAGGACTTGGTACGAATCGGCGTTGTCGGCAAGTACATGAGTCTCAAGGAGTCGTATAAGAGTCTTTTGGAAGCGTTGGTTCACGGCGGCATCGCCAACGGAGTTAGGGTCGAGCTCGATTGCATCGAAGCGGAACAGATCGAGCAGGAAGCCGCCGATATGGTGCTCAAAAATGTCGACGGCATTCTTATCCCAGGAGGCTTTGGCGACCGCGGCAGCGAAGGGAAAATCGCCGCGATCCGCTACGCGCGCGAAAATGGCATCCCGTTCTTTGGTATCTGCCTAGGCATGCAGATGGCCGTTGTCGAGTTTGCCCGCAACGTCTGCGGCCTGGAGCGCGCCAATTCAACCGAGTTCGATTTGCAAACCGCTCATCCGGTCATCCATCTGATGGAAGAGCAAAAGTCGATCGATACCAAAGGTGGCACCATGCGCTTGGGAACCTATCCCTGTGTGCTGCAGAATGAGACAATCGCGGCGAAGCTTTACGGGCGGGAAAAAATTTCCGAGCGCCACCGTCATCGCTATGAATTCAACAACAACTATCGCGCCGAATTTGGTTCTAAGGGAATGGTGCTGAGCGGTTTGTCACCGGATAGCAACTTGGTCGAGATCATTGAGCTCAAAGGCCATCCGTGGTTTCTCGGCTGCCAGTTTCACCCCGAGTTCAAGTCGCGGCCGATGGACTGTCATCCGTTGTTTCGCGGCTTTGTCGAAGCGGCGCTGCAAAACCGCAAAGCGGTAGCCGACGTGCCGCGTATGAAGATTGTCCGCACGTAACGATTCTTTTGAGCTTCTCGATGACGAAGTTGGTCAAAGCTGGCAACGTTGAGATCGGTGGCGGCCGTCCGCTCGTGGTGATCGCCGGTCCTTGCGTGGTAGAGAGCAAGGAGTCGGCGCTGCGCCACGCGGCGGCGTTGAAAGAACGTGCCGACCGCGTCGGTGTGCCTTATATATTCAAGTCTTCCTACGACAAAGCCAACCGGTCGTCGGTCCATTCGTTTCGTGGCCCAGGATTGGTCAAAGGCTTGGCGATTCTCGCGGAAGTCAAAAAAAAGATCGGCGTGCCGGTTCTCACCGACGTGCATGAGATCGATCAGGTCGCGGCGGTTAAAGAAGTCGCCGACATTTTACAAATTCCAGCGTTGCTCTGCCGCCAGACCGACTTTGTTGTTGCCGTCGCCAAGTCCGGCAAGGTCGTCAACGTTAAAAAAGGACAGTTCCTAGCCCCCTGGGATATGCGCAACGTCGTCGAGAAGATTCTTGGCGCTGGCAACCAGCAGATTCTCCTCACCGAGCGTGGGGCGTCGTTTGGCTATAACAATCTGGTTTCCGACATGCGGTCATTGGTCGTGATGCGCGAGCTCGGTTATCCGGTGGTTTTCGATGCAACGCATAGCCTGCAACTACCCGGCGGTCTGGGCAACGCTTCGGGTGGCGAGCGCAAGTATATTCCCGCGCTGGCGCGCGCCGGCGTGGCGGCCGGTGTCGACGCGCTGTTTATGGAAGTGCATGAAGATCCCGATCACGCATTAAGCGATGGACCCAATTCCCTCGCACTAGTGAATTTTGAATCTCTCCTCAGGACCGTTAAAGAAATTGACGGTCTGATTAAGGGAAGCGAGCAGGGATGAAATCGGCGAAGTTGCTCCAACGGGCCGCCGACGTGCTTAGAAATGAATCCGCCGGGATTCTTTCGTTGATCGACCGGCTCGATGACAATTTCGTTCGGGCGGTTGAATTGATTCAACGCTGCACGGGAAAAGTCGTCGTCACGGGAGTTGGAAAGTCCGGGCATGTTTGCGCCAAAATCGCCGCGACACTGGCTAGCACCGGTACGCCATCTTTCTTCCTTCATTCGGGCGAGGCCTTGCATGGCGATCTCGGCATGGTCATGAAAGGCGATGTGATTCTCGCGGTCTCCAATAGTGGCGAG
>JAERMN010000127.1 GCA_016844625.1 Deltaproteobacteria bacterium | reverse complement strand
GGCGCCGATATCGGCGCGGGAGGCGCCGGTGACTTCGCCGACCATCGACCATTGTGAATCCAGCGCCCATTCCATCGCGCTACCGCCGCGTAGACGATTGCGCAATTGTGCGCCCGCGACATTGCCGACGATCGTGTAACCGAGGTTGGCGTGAAGCGCAAGCGGGGCTAGTGACTTTGTCGCGATTAATAGAAACGTCTCATCGGCTTTGCCGGTGGACAAGCCTTTGGAACGATTTGCCGTCGGCAATTTGACATCCGTGGCGGCGGCGACTCATCGAAAAATTTATACTTGGCGTTGATGTGGAGATCTTCAAAGCCGCGGCTCGGCGCGGCTCTTGGAACGTCTTGGTTGATGCGCTGGATCGCAAGGCCAAACTCCAACCGGTCGAGGACGCCATAGGTGGTGGTGACGATTGGCCACTTCTGATCCCGCGCACCGCCGTTTGGCAACCCATGATAGAAGCCTAATTCAATTTCCAATTGACCCGGGGCGACCGGTGCGACATCGTCGATCGTCAGCGGCCGCCCCGCGTAGGCTATCGCGGCTTCGATTAAAAACAGGAAAGCAGCGAGGATTAATCGCGATGTATCGACGAACATGTTCCGCGAATACTAGCGGAGGATAAGTCAATTTGGAAGAAACTCAGCGCTGCAAACCGAAGCGATAGACGAAAGTAAATTTGGCGGGGAGGTTCTGTCCGTCTCTTTGCGCCGCCTTCCGGGCGGGCGCTCGAAGCGAAGCTTGCGGCGGATTCCATCTTCATAGGAACAGCGGTTTTCGTTTCGATCGTCTTTGCCGGTTTTTTCTTTCACAGATGCGAGTGAAACTGAAGTCGGCTTGTGGATCTGCGCAGTTTCGTTTTTGACGACCGGCTTCGCTTCTTGTGGGTGCTTCGGTTTCGTTGGTAATGGCGGCGCTGGTTCTGTTTTTGACAGTTTGACCAAACTGATCGGGAGAAAATCCTGGCGACGCAGGTGGCTATTATGAACGGTCGCGGAGATGAGCGCGATCATTAGGCCGTGAATGATGAGCGAAGAAATAAAGGGAATGCCGAGGGTATTTTCCCTCATGGTCGGCCGTCCTTCGGCTTCACTGCGATGGCCATTTTCGCGACGCCCGCTTGGCGCGCCGCGTCCATGATCTCGACCAGGGCGCCGTGCTCGACACGCTCGTCGGCGTTGATCAAGATGAGCAATTCGGGGGTTCTTCGTCAGGCGCGCTTTCAGGATGTCACGAATTTGATTGCGGAGAATTTTCTGCTTGTCGATGGAAATTTTACCTGCGAAGCCAATCGTCACGGCGATGCTTTATTTGCTTCATCTCATCGACGCGTTTTCCTTGTGATAGCGTCGCTCCCAAATTTAAATCCAAGGAGGATTTGTTATGGGAGCATTACGGACCAGGATGATCGAGAAGATGAAGTTAAAAAACTTCTCGCCCCGCACTGAGCAGTCCTACGTTTCGGCGATGGTGGGGCTGGTCAAGTATTACCGTCGATCGCCGGATCAACTGGGATTCCTCGTGAGAAAAACTCAAATGCTGGTAAGCCCTTTTACTGTTTATAGGCCGTTTTCGCACAGGTGTGTCGGCTGACACCAAAAAGTTGCTCCCAAGCCCCATGGCACCGTAGCCATCACAGAAAATCTACCGGCGTGGATCTCAACCTTCTCCCATATGCCGAACTATTGCTAACGCAGCCCCACACTCCACGCTGCTCCGCCACTTTACAATCTGCATAGCCGCAACTGACGCGCGGCTCTGCGGTTTAGTCCAACACGTTTTATCCCCCTGCCGATCCTTCGGCGATTTCTTTGGAGTTTGATTGCCGCCAAGCTTTTAGGGATAAAACGCTACACGTTATGCATGAATACGGTCGTCGATTTTGACTTTCCTGATTCTGCGAGATTGGAACCTCTCGTTGATCCATTTTGCCGCGCCAGCAAAGAGCTTTTTTTTCTTCATTGCCATATTCTAAAGCGGGTTTTGCGCAGTTGATGCAGGCGCCGATGCTGGTCATCTTTAGTTGGAGGTTCCAATCGTTCCAGCCGGTCAACCGCCGTCTAGTTTGCCGCCGAGTTTAATTTGTAGAATCGCGCGGCGTTCCCGCGCAGGATTGCCTGCTTGGCCGCTTCGCTAATCTCCTCGCGCTCGCGAAGTTCCCGAATCTCCTTCTGGACGGTCTGAGTGTTCACCTCGTGCGGAAAGTCCGAGGAGAACATGAACGCTTGCTCCCCTGCGACCTTGATCGCATAGGCAAGGTCTGATTCCCCTCCCTCGATGCCCACCACCAGCCGGCCTGCTTGAATGAGCGCGCGGATGTAGTCAGCGACTGTTTGTCCCTCCGGCAAGTGCAGCAGTTCCCCCCGAGGATTGATCGGAATTCCCGCCTCGTAAGATCGAGAAAAACGCTCGAGGGCCATGAGAAACCAAAGTGGACCGCCCTCGAGATAAGCCACTCGCAAGCCGGGGAAGCGCTCGAAGAGGTTGTTGAACAGCATCTCCGCCAACGCGATTGCCAGCGACATAGGATGACCAATGGCATTGGCGCCGGTAGAAACGTTCATGGTGTCCATACCCAAGTCCCAATGGCCGCCGCCGTGAACGACTACAGGACAGCCCAACCGAACCGCTTCCGCGTACACCGGCCAGTAGGGTTTGGCGCCGAGGTTCAAATGCACTCCAGTGGCGGGGAACAGTACGCCGGACATGCCTAGTTCAGTATGAGCGTGTTGCAACTCCGCCAAGGCTGCATCGGCATCATGCATCGGCAGCAAGGCGATGCCTTTGAAGCGTGAATCGCGCCGGAGGTAAGTCTCGGTTAACCAATCATTGTAAGCACGAGCCGCCCCGCAAGCGTAGTCCCGGTCGACGATGCGGCCGATGCGCTGGCCGGCGGTGGGGAAGAGGACGGCATAGTCGATCCCCACCTCGTCCATGAACTTGATCCATCCTTCGGGTCCGGGGTTTTGAAACCGACCTTCAGAATTCGTCGCGAAGGCGCCGGGAGGAGTTCGGGTCAGCGAATATTGAATATGGCTGTTGAGCGGAAACACGCCGCTCCTCAGGCGGCCGCCGACGGCGCTGTAGGGAAAATGACGGGCGATGGCTTCGCCGTCCTCGAAAATATGGCCGTCGCCGTCAATTATCTTCAGCTGCTGTGTCATCGGATCCTCCTCTGCCAACAACGGTTTGCATCGCGGCATTACGGCATTTTCGTCAAGGCTCGCACAAGCAACCAGCGTTAGAGCTTAAGTCCCGCGCTAAAAAAGCTGCCAGTCGCTTTGTCGTGATGGCAAGCAAAGCAGGATTTTGCAGATATCACCCGGTGATGGGAATTGTCAACTTGACCTGGCCTCCGCGTACGCGCACGAGTGAAACTGAATGGGATCAGATATTGAATTATGACCGTCGTGTGGTGCGACTATAGAATCTATTGTTGATCCACTTCGCCGTATAATCGAAGAAGTTTTTTTTGGCGGCGATTTCTCCGAGGGTGCGGCGATCTGCTTTCGTTCTTAAATCTCAGTAATTTCTTCGCAATTTTTTTGCGCGTAGCAATTCGCAATTTCCGAGCTTATGATGCTGCTAAAGTTAGTTTTTATTCTCGGTGATGGTTCCAAGAACAAATGGACCTGGAGACAAATGATTAAAAGAGGGGTAGGGACGAGATGGCCATTCATCCGTTGGCGGGCAAGCCGGCACCGGCCGATATTCTGATCGACGTCGCGGCGTTGGAGAAAGCTTACTACGAGCGCCAGCCCAATGTCGAAGATCCGGCGCAACTCGTGAGCTTCGGCACCAGCGGTCATCGCGGCAGCTCGTTCAATTCCAGTCTGAACCAAGCGCATATTCTCGCCATCACCCAGGCGATCTGCGAGTACCGCGCGCGCCAGCAAATTACCGGGCCGTTGTTCATGGGCAAGGATACCCACGCGTTATCCGGTCCGGCTGAGGGAACGGCACTGGAGGTGCTGGCGGCGAACGGCGTGGAGACGATCATTCAGCGCGATGACGGCTTTACGCCGACGCCGGCGATTTCGCGCGCGATACTAACGCACAACTGTGGCCGCAAAGACCGGCTTGCCGACGGCATCGTGGTAACACCGTCGCATAATCCGCCGGCTGACGGCGGCTTTAAGTATAATCCACCGGATGGCGGGCCGGCGGATACGGATGTGACCGACTGGATTCAATCGCGCGCGAATACTCTGCTGCGTGAAGCTAACCGAAGTGTCAAGCGCGTCTCTTACGATTCGGCGCTTAAAGCATCGACGACGCATCCAGAAGATTTAGTCAGCCCTTATGTGGACGATCTCACTTCAGTCATCGACATGGAGCGGATTCGTTCTGAGCGGGTGAAGATCGGCGTCGATCCGTTGGGTGGCGCGGCGCTCATTTACTGGCAGAAGATCGCCGAGCATTATCAGCTAGATCTGACGGTGGTGAATTCGAAAATCGATCCGACATTTCGCTTTATGACCTTGGATCATGACGGCAAAATTCGCATGGATTGTTCGAGCCCATACGCAATGGCCGGACTGGTTCAATTAAAAGACCGCTTTCAAGTCGCCTTTGGCAATGACGCCGACTCGGATCGTCACGGTATTGTCACGCCCTCGCTGGGATTGATGAATCCCAATCACTATCTCGCTGTCGCGATTCACTACTTGCTAACGCATCGGCCACAGTGGAATAAAGGCGCCGCCGTCGGCAAGACTCTGGTCAGCAGTTGTCTCATCGATCGAGTCGTCGAGCGGCTCGATCGCAAGCTTTTCGAAGTGCCCGTCGGCTTCAAATGGTTTTCACCCGGGCTATTCGATGGCTCGGTTTGTTTCGGCGGTGAAGAGAGCGCCGGCGCAAGTTTTCTTTGCCAAGACGGAACCGTCTGGACAACGGACAAAGACGGCATCATTCTCTGTTTGCTGGCGGCGGAGATTATTGCGATGACCGGGCGCGATGCGGCGGGTTGGTACGAGGAACTGACGCGCGAGCTTGGCAAACCTTATTACACGCGGGTTGATTTGGCGGCGACGGCGGCGCAGAAGAACGCCTTGAAAGCGCTTCGTCCCGATTCGCTAACCGCCAATGAACTCGCCGGCGAGCCGATCACCGCGAAATTAACTCACGCGCGGGGCAACGGCGCTGCTATCGGCGGTGTCAAAGTGTCGGCGCGCAGCGGTTGGTTTGCGGTGCGGCCTTCGGGTACTGAAGACTTGTGCAAGATTTACGCGGAGAGTTTGCTGTCGGAGGATCATTTAAAAAGCATCGAAACGGAAGCTCGGCAAATCATGCAAGCTGTTTTCACCGCTGCCGGAGCTTAGGCTGAGTAAGTTCCAGGTTCAAAGTTCTAAGGTTTAAGGTCAGAACCGATCTGAAACGTTGAACATGGAACATGGAACCTTGAACTTGGAGCGAAGGGGTGTCCATGTCGAAGCCATTCGCATTTTTTCGTGCGCTGGTGCTTTGCTCTGCGGTTACATCATTTGAAATTTCCCGCGCCGCCGAATCGAAATTGGCGTGGCAGGTTGAGTGGGAGAAGACCGTCAAAGCGGCGGAAGAAGAAGGCGCGCTGGTTCTCTATATGACGCAGGCCTTCGAGCCGGTGTTTCGCGAAGTGTTTCAGAAGAAATTTCCGAAAATAAAAGTGACCTTAGTTACCGGGCGCGGCCCCGATCTCAGTCAGCGCGTCATGAGCGAGCGGCGCGCGGAAAAGTTCGCTGTCGATCTTTACGTTTCGGGAAATATTTCGCCGTTGACGGTTTTTCACAAGGCCAAGATTTTGGAACCGGTGAAACACTTGCTGCTGCTACCTGAAGTTCTGGATACTTCCGCTTGGTACGAAGGCAAGCATCACTACGACGATCCGGAGAACCGGTTCATTTTCGTCTTCGAAGGGACGCCAAGAAGCGGCGAGATTACTTACAATACCAAGCTGGTGAATCCGGCGGAGATCAAATCTTACTGGGATTTGCTCAGCCCAAAATGGAAAGGGAAGATTGTCTCGGTCGATCCGCTGGTCTCCGGTCCGATCAGCGCGGCGCATATCTTTTTCTACAAGCACCCCGAGCTCGGCGCGGAGTTTCTGCGCCGCTTTCACGGGGATACCGATATTGCCATCGTGCGCTCCAATGAGCAGATGCTCGATTGGCTGAGCGCTGGAAAATACGTTTTCGGCATCGGCGCGCGGGATGTCGACAACGCTATGATGCAGGGCTTGCCGCTCAATCAATTCTTACCGGCGTCACTTAAAGAAGGATCGTCGGTGACGGCGTATAACGGCACCTTGAGCTATTTCAACCGCGCGCCCCATCCCAACGCGGCCAAGGTCGCGGCTAACTGGTTGCTCTCGCGCGAAGGACAAGCGGCATGGCTCGACTCCAATCAGAAGACCGGCGGGCTTTATGATTCTCTGCGCGAAGATATTTCCAAGGAGAAAGTGAGCGAGCGCGCGCGCCGGGTGAAAGGCGCGAAGTTTCTCTGGTTGAACCCTGAATGGATCGCTGAGCTCGATACGATTCGCGATATTATTAAGAAAGCTCTAGCGAGCGCGGGCAAGGGCAAGTAGCGCAGGCAATGGAGAATTCACCACAAAGGGCCTAGCGCGGCAGAGCCGCAAGCAAAACTCGGAATATCGCGCGCCAAGACGCAAAGGCCGCAAAGGTCGGAGAATGATTGTGAAAAGCGCTTGCAAGATTGTTTTTATTTCCGTTCCGAACTTGGCGTGCTTGGCGTCTTGGCGCGAGGAACTCTTGGTTCACTCGAAATTGTCCGGATCAAATGTACCAGCGGGTGCGCAACCACAGGCCGGCGAGAAAAACGGTCACGGCGATCGAGCCGAGGAAGATTTCAATACCGTAGCGGGGCAGATAATATGCCTCCGCCAGTCCGATCGCATAGAGTGTCGTGATCGCCAAGGTACGTCTAAGCCATATCGACCATCCCATGCCGGTAAATAGAGCACAAACCGTACCAGTGCGGAATGGCGGAAATCCTGTCATATTAGCGGGTGCTTTATGAAAATTTGTGACGAATCAGGTGCAAAATTGTACATGTTGTATCTTTATTGGGCTCATCAAAAGAGCTTATAAATATTGGTGCTGTGTTGGTCAAGACTTCGCCGCAGGCCCGCATGAAGATCGCGATTTTCTTTGTCTCACTCATAGCCATTCTCGTTTTTGGAATTACGGCCCGAGACGCGCCGGCGCAGGAGACGATGCGCGTCGCGATTCCGTTGTTTCCAACCGCGGCCTTTCCATTACTGGTCGCCAGTGACAAGGGCTTCTTTCAGCGCGAGGGGTTGACCGTCGAGCCGATCAGGATCAACAGCGCGCCGACGACGTATCAAGCGCTGATATCCGGCGACGTTCACGCCGCCGCCGGCGCGCCGACCGGATTGCTGCCGAGCCATGCGCAAGGCGTGGACGTAGTCGCCGTCGGCAGCTGGGACAACCTCGTGCCTTATGTTTGGGTGACGCGCGAAAAAATCACCGACATTCGCGAGCTGCGCGGCAAGAAAGTCGGGGTCAATCGCGCCGGCAGCAAACCTTGGCTGATCATCCAAGTCCTGCTGCAAGACGCCGGACTCGATCCTGTCAAAGACCTTACTTTGTTGCAGATGGGCGGCGGCTCTCAGGAGCGAGTATCGGCTCTAATGCGCGGCGGGATCGACGCCACGCTTGCTGACGCGCTGCTCGAACCGATCATGAAAAAACGCGGCTTCTTCGTGCTGCGCGGCAAACCGACGCCGTTCATGAACGCGCCGATCGCCGTCAAACGTTCCTACGCCACGACGAACCGGACGACAGTTAAGAAATTCGTCAAAGCTTTTGCCGACGCGACGCGCTATCTCGTCGACAACCGGGAAGGCACCATGCGGCCATTGACGCAGTTGTTAAATAGCAACGACAGCGAGATTCTCGACTTTGCCTATCAGTACTTGCACGTCAACTCCGAGCCGACGCTTTACCCGCCGGAGGACGCGGTCAAAAATCTCATCCGCATGTCCGCCTACATGGACAAAAAGCTCGGCGCCATCAGCGCGACTCGGGTCATGGATTTGTCGATTCTCGATGAGCTCGGCACCAAACGAAACCAACGGGCGCAGAAATAGACAA
>JAERMN010000595.1 GCA_016844625.1 Deltaproteobacteria bacterium | reverse complement strand
GGATATTCGCGACTTGCGATTCGGCAAGCGCCAGTGCCGGCGCGCGTTCTCGGACCAGAGCGTTCTTCGCCAACTCATGATGCGTCAAACACGCGCCGATGCGCAGCGCTCCATTGTTCGCCTCCAAACGCCGCAGCCGATCGATCTTTTTCACGTCAATCAAAACTTCCGCATCGATCAGTCGATTACGCAGTAACAGCAACAACTCAGCGCCGCCGGCGTAGAGCTTCGCCTTTTCGCCGAACTCCGCGAGCGCTTGCGAAGCTTCTTGAACCGTCGTCGGCTGTATTAATTGTAATGACTGCAACATCGTTGTTTCCTAAGTGACCGGCAAATCAGACCGAAGTACCAGTGTTCTCATCTTGCCTCCTCTCCCTCTGGGAGAGGACTGAGGTGAGGGCGACTTTCATCTCACAAGGATCCTCACCCTTCCCTCTCCCATCGGAATGGGCGAGGGTAAGACACAGTTCCATCACGTCTGGTTTTCATATCTTTCCCATCGCGCGCAAAATCTTCTCCGGCGTGATCGGCAGCGAGCGGACGCGCACGCCGAGCGCGTCGAAGACCGCGTTGCCGATCGCCGGGGCGACCGTCACGATCGAAGTCTGCGCCATGCCCTTCGAGCCAAACGGACCGGGTCCGTCGCCTTTCTCCAACATCGAAGAGTAAAAATTTTCCGGGATGTCTTGCATCACCGGCAAGCGGTATTGAAACGGATCTCCGTTTTGAAATTGGCCGTCTTGGTAAATCGTTTCTTCAAACAGCGCATGGCCGAAACCCATCACCGCGCAGCCGTCCACCTGCGCTTTCGCCGACGGATAATGAATCGCCTTGCCGGCGTCGGCGATCACCGAGTAGCCGAGAATGCGCAGCTCGCCGGTGTCGGGGTTGACTTCAAGATCGACGGCGGCACCGCTGGGCGCCCAATGATCCATGCCGGAGAAGGCCGACTCTTTTACCATCGGCGGCACGCTATGATAACCAACCGCTTTTAACACGACGTTACCACCCGCAACTCGAATAACCTCGTCGATCGAAAAACTCGTCTCTCCCCAGCACAGCCTCCCCTCGACGATCTGCCAGTCTTTGAGTTCGCCACCCTTCACCTGACTCGCGAGCGACAACAAATCCTCTTTGATTGTTTTGCAGGCATTGTGCACCGCGTTGCCCATCTGCATCGTAGTCCGCTGCGCGCTCACGCCGGCGAACGGCAAACTCACCGCGGTGTCGGGCGTGCGCACGCGCACCTGGCTTTGCGGAATGTTTAGCGTCTGCGACGCCACCACGCTGAATAGATTATGCGTGCCTTGGCCGATCTCCGGCGCGTTGTGTTGAATCGTGACCACGCCGCGCGCGTCCATGGTCGCCAAGGCGTACGCTCTCCCACCACCCTGCGAACCGTGGCGCAAGCTCAGTGCCATGCCGCGCCCGCGCACCCAGCGCGCGCCGCTGCTAGAATTCGCCGCCGGATCAAGATTCGCTTTGCCATCCCAACCGATGCCGGCGATCGCCTCGGCCATCAGATCGAGATAATCGGTGTCCATGCGCGGCGTGCCGGTACAAACGAAATCGCCGCGCAACAGAACATTCTTTTTGCGAAAATCATAGGGATCGATGGCCATCTGGCGCGCCACGCTGTCCATGGTGCACTCGATGCCCCAGGTGGTTTGAATTTTGCCAGTGGCGCGGGTGTGGCCGGCGGGTACCTTATTCGTGTAGACGCATTTGCCGCGGATACGTAAATGCGGAATCCGGTAGCAGCCCCAGGCGGAGATCACCGAGTTGTGCGCCGCGGTCGCCCCGCCGGTAGTGTAAGCGCCGGTGTCGACGACGAGATCGACATCGAGGGCGGTCAGCGTGCCGTCCGCTTTGACGCCAACTTTGGCTTTGAACACCTCGGCGTGGCGCGAGTTCTGGCGAAAACTTTCTTCGGCTGACGGAATCAAACGAACGGGCCGGCCGATCTTGCGCGCCAGAAACAGCGCAGCGAAATGGGCCGGCGTGGGGATCTTCGAACCGAAGCCGCCGCCGACGTAGGGCACGCGCACGCGGACTCTATCCGGCTCGATGCCGAGAAAGTGCGCGAACTCCGCCGCATCGCGGGTCGGCGAACTGGTCGGCAGCCAAATATTCGCTTCGCCGTTCACATACTGGGCGAGAAATCCGCCCACCGGCTCCATCGGATGATGAAACATCGACGGCGACGAGAAGGTCTCTTCGAAAACGCGATCCGCCTGGCGAAAGCCTTCGTCGACGTCGCCCCAAGACAAGCTGTCCTCAAGCAGCAAATTACTGCCGTGCTCATCATGCACGAGCGCCGCGCCGGGGGCCAGTCCTTCAACCGCATCGAATACCGGCGGCAGCGGTTCATAGTCGACCTGAATCTTCTCCAGGGCGCGCTCCGCCGTGCGCCGGTCCTCGGCGACCACCAGCGCCACCAGATCGCCGTCGTAACGTACTTTGTTAATCGCGACGAAATCCTGATCGTCAGTGATTTTTAGATGCTCGTGGGGCGCGAGCTTCAGCCGTGGATTGACACCGTCGAGATGTTCCCGATCGACGACGCCTAGCACTCCCGGCATCGTGAGCGCCTCGGAAGCATCGATGCGCAGAATTTTCGCGTGCGAGTACGGGCTCAACAGCGCCGCGCCGAACACCGTGTGCGGCAAATCCGGCAGGTCTTCAATATACTGCGCCTCACCGGTGACTTTATC
>JAERMN010000126.1 GCA_016844625.1 Deltaproteobacteria bacterium | reverse complement strand
ACTTGCGATTCCGCTTTGGCGCACCATTACGACAAAGGGGAGATCGATGGCGTCGATGTTTCCGGTCTTACCTTGGCATTCGCGGTGCACATCCCTGGAAACGTGTTGGCGGGCAACTGGCGCGTCGTGGTCCATATCGATCAAAAGGCCACCAAGCAACAGGAAGAAGCGCTGCTCAGCGTATACACCGGGAAACAAGGCGGACCCGTGGCCGACCTTGTAAAATTGATCGGTGAGGTCGTCAGCGTGGAGCGCTCGCCCATCACGTTTACCGTCAAGGAAGGTAAAGGGACTTTACGGATCGGCACCATCGCCGATTGCGAGATGGAACCTTTCCGTGGTCCTAGCGGCGAGGTGACGACGCTGCGGGATTCGATTTTTTCGACTATTCCCGGTTCGCCCGCGTATGTAGCCAAGGCGACGAAGTTCAAGATGAATAACCCTGCGTTGGGGCAAAATATCGATCTAAAGGACCATAACGCAATTCAGGGCAAGTTCGTTTTTCAGGGTTAAGAAACGGCCGGGCGCGCGGGTGAAAGGCGTCCGGGTCGACAACGTTCGCAAGCAAAAAAAGTAGGATCGATCATTAGGTCCATACCGCATGTGGTCGGTCGACTTAATTTTTTCCCGCATTTAGTCGCCGAAAGATCGCCGTGACTGCCGTAGCGAACCGCAGGCCATTTCTGTTTTTGCTGGGCTCATTGATCACCCTCGCCTGGCTTACCTTGTGGGTCTGGGAGCAGTCTCCCTATGGCCGTTTCCTCGATCATGGACAACTCGGTGAAATCGACCTGTTTACGGGCGCGGGGGAGATCCTTCTGCCCGCAAGCCTCTACATCGCGGGTTGGACGTTGATGACCATCGCCATGATGCTACCGACGACGATACCTTTATTGGAGATTTTTCGCCGCCTGACCGCGCGCCGCTCGGATCGCGGTCAACTAGTGACTCTGGTCATCGCCGGCTATCTGACTGCTTGGTTGGGCTTTGGCATTGCCGCTCATCTCGCCGATTGGCTGTTGCACGAACTTGTCGAACAGCTTCGCTGGCTTGAAGCGAATGCCTGGATTATCGGCGCCGCTACTCTGATCTTAGCCGGCGGCTTTCAGTTCACCCGCTTAAAATACCGCTGCCTGGACAAATGCCGCGCACCGCTCAGCTTCGTCACTGAATATTGGCGCGGCCGCCAGGACCGCCGCAATGCGCTTTTACTGGGTCTCCATCACGGCATCTTTTGCGTCGGCTGCTGTTGGGCGTTGATGCTCCTGATGTTCGGCGTGGGCGTCGGCAATGTCGGTTGGATGCTGGTGCTAGGATCGGTCATGGCCATGGAGAAGAATTTGCCTTGGGGGCGCAATCTCAGTGCCCCGTTGGGATGGGGCTTGCTTTGCTGGGGCGGTTTTATTTTTCTGAGCCACTCCGGGACTTGGCCGAGTTAACCCTAAGCCGACAGTAAAACTTTTTGTAGAGCGAGAATTTTCCCTGCGAGGAAGGTCGTTAGCAAATCACCGCAGAACTTTACCGGTCGTGAGTGATTCGGCGGACTCAAGCAAAACGTCATGAGCGAGAAGCCCTGTGCGTTTCACGATCGAATTAATGTCGGATTAGGGCTAACGCCCCATTGAAGCGGCGCCTTCTTGGGCGGGCGATGCATGCGCGCCAGCCTATTGCCCGTCGCCGATTGACCTAGCGTTTTGTCTACTTCGATTTCCTTGACGCCCGACCTCTGCTTCACGTAACGTCGGCGCAGTAACTTTCTCGCGCCGTCATGATTGCCAAAGCCTTTCGTAATCTTTTCTCGCCCATCTTCTACGGCTGGCGCATGGTCGGCTTGGTTTCACTCATTCGCATCGTCGGCGGTGGTCTGCATCAATTCGGCTTCACCGTTTTTTTTCTACCCATCAGCCGGGAGCTGGGAATGAGCCGGGCGGCAACTTCGCTCGCATTCTCGCTGTCGCGCGCGCAGGGCGCCATCGAAGCGCCGCTGGTCGGCTATCTCATCGATCGTTACGGCCCGCGGCCGATCATCGTCACGGCGGTCTTTCTCGCCGGCGTTGGTTACATCCTGCTCTCATGGGTAAACGACTACGCGAGCTTCATGATCGTCTACTTGGGCGTGATTTGTCTCGCATTCGTCGCCGGCTTCGTTCATTCGCCGTTAGTCGTCGCCAACAGCTGGTTCATCCGCCAGCGCGCCCGCGCCATGACTGTCGTTAGTTCCGCCGTGCCCATCGGCGGCGCGCTGATCTCGCCGCTGTTGGCGATCGGCGTCGCTTCCATCGGTTGGCGCTGGGCGGCATTCGTCTCCGGCTGCATTTTCCTCCTGGTATGCTTGCCTTTGAGTTTTAAGTTAAAGCGCTCGCCGGAAAGCATCGGCTTGCGACCCGACGGCGATCTCGCTCCGGCGGAAAAAGACGCTAATCAGTCTGACGCGGCGGCGCAGGAAACAAAGGATCCCGCCGAACTCACCAGCCGCCAGGCAATGAAGACCGGAGCATTCTGGTTGCTGGTGATGTCGTTGACCGCGCGCGTGACCTGCTACAGTACTGCGATGGTTCACTTCGTGCCGTTCATGGTGTGGAAGGGACTATCTGAAGGCGCCGCGGCGTCGCTGCTGGGCGCTTTTGCGCTCGTCAATTTACTCGCGCATTTCGTGCTGGGCTGGATCGCCGACCGGATAAACAAGCCGAAACTCTTAGTGGCATGCCATCTTTTTCCGGCGCTTTCCTTGCCGCCGCTCTTGCTCGATTCGGGCGATTGGCCGCTGTGGTTTTTTACCATCGCGTTTACCCTATTGGACGCCTCCTTCCCGATTGTCTGGGCTACCGTGGGAGATTTGTTCGGCCGGCGTAATTTCGCGACGATCAGAGGATCGATGAGTTTTTTTTATAGTTGGGGCAGCTTCGCCGGCCCGATCATGGCCGGCGCGATCTTCGATCGGACGCAAAGCTACTCGATGGTGTTGTGGATTTTGTTGGGCTTGCTCAGCTTCGCAACGATTTTAAGTTTGTTCCTGATTCGCCCTTGGAGCAGTCGGATGTCGGTGCGCAGCGCGACTCGCCATCCGTGATGATTTCGCGAAAACACATGGGTTACGGCTCCGCTTAAAACAGTAATCCCATCGGTCGAAATGACCTCGGAAGAATCTTTCTGGCGAATGTTGATCGCCGGGTTTATTTCAACGCCTAATGGGTTTCGTAGATATCGATGAATACCCCGTCCGGACTCGACAACTGTTGCCGGCCGTGCCGGCACCCTGCGATCAATGCCAAACGGCGCTCGCCCTCGCTCGGTTCAGCAATGATGCGCTCGCGCATCTCCGGATCGGCTTCGCGCAGCGCGGCCAACTCTTTTCTCACCGCGTCGACGCTTTCGACTTGGAAGCCGATATGCTCCAAACCGGGCCGGTCGATGCCGGCGCCTTCAAAGTCGCTCATCTTCCATGGCGCGATGATCAGCGTCATGCGGCCATCGGTGAGATAGAAATTCGGATCTTCGAGCGCCTTGTCCGCTTCTTTTAAATCAAAAATATCACGGTAAAACTCCGCGATTCTTGGCGCGTTCATCACGCGCAGCTTCAAGTGATGAATCCGTCGCGGTGGTTCACGTTGCTGTTCAGCCTGCGGTGAGCCAGGTCGAACCGTGTAAACATCGCGCCGGTTCGACATGCCTTCTTGAGTGAGATCGAAATAGTTTCCTTCCGGATCGTGCGCGCCGTAGGTCGCGAACGGCCGGTTCGACGGCCGCTTGAGCACCGCCACTTCGGGATATTTTTTCTTGATGCGCGCGATCGCCTCGCCGACATCGTCGACATCGACGCCGAAATGATGCAGGCCGGGAACGTAACCTGGCTTGCGCCCGATCATCGTCACGCCGACGTAGCCGTCGCTGATGCTGACGGCATAATTGGTCCGGATCGCCTTCTCTTCTTCCGCAGAGCCCGGCTTTGATCTCTTCATTCCGAAAACGGCTTCGTAGAACTTGGCCTCGCGCGCGAAGTTTTCGCTGACGATGGCAAAGTGTTGAATCCGGGTTAGCATTTTAGCCTCCTTCGTCGGCTTGGTTCAAAACGTTCAAGCCGTTCAATCTGTTCAAACCGTCTCGGTCGTTCGGAAGTTAGCTGTTGAAAAATTTCTGACGGCTTGAACGTTTTGAACTGTTTGAACGTTTTGAACGCGAATCACTTCCCAGTGATTCGTCTAAAGAACCCTTCCTTCTCTAGCTCGTCGAGAAGACTTTCGTCAACATATCGATCGAGTCGGGTGTCTAGTTTGGCATTGCTCTGGGCGATAATCTCGATGGTGTTGCGCATCCCGTCGCGGGAGATTCTCGTCGGAAAGGAAAACTTCGGCGCAAAGTATTTATAAGTTTCTTCGAGCGCTACGGGATTTTCTTGCTTCAGCCTTCGTTTATAAATCGATAGTGCTTTTTCCTTATCGGTCAAAAACTGGTAGGTCCCTTCGGCATAGGCCATCACAAACCGCTTTACCACGTCCCGTTTTTGCTCCAAGAAAGAGCGGCGCACGGCGACCGCCGTCATCGGGTAATCCGCGGCCTTGAGTTCACTAAAATCACTGAGCACGTTCATGCCCATGCGCACGGCTTCGCCGATCTCCGGGTATGAAAGCAGCGTGGCGTCAAGGGATTTGGCGAAGAGCGCGGCGAGCCGGTTGGCCGCCCCGCCGCTTTGCAAAACCGTCACCGATTGCCGGGGGATGTTCCATTCCTTTAGCAAAAGAGTCACGGCGAGATCATTGGCGCTGCCGAAGCCGACAATGCCAATTTTTTTGCCGACCAGATCCGCCGGTTTGCGTATCTCTTTTTGCGCGACAAAACTATAAGGAAACTTGTTCAGCGATCCGGCGACCAGCACGACCTCAGCGCCTCCCGCGATGGCTCGAATCGTCCCGGCGGCATCCGTGTGGCCGAAGTGGATGCTGTCGCCGACGAGAGCCTGCAGCTGTCGCACCGACCCGGGCAGCATTACGACTTCGCCGTCTAATCCATATTTTTTCAACAGGCCCATGTCTTTCACTGCCCACATGGAGGCCTGAAAACCAGCGAACCCGCCATAACCGATCATGTAACGTTCTTGGGCAGGCGTAATCCCTGGAAAAACCAGAAAGATAAAAACCGCATAGAGAAAGTGTTTTGTCATCGGTTTACGTTTCTCTTATACTTCGCGGCAGACAAAATATCGCCTCACCGGGCCACGAACCTATAACTCGCCAATGCACCCTAACCCGAACTTACAGATTCGGGGTCTGTCTGGGTGTCCCCTGCGTTCATACAAGCTGAAAGTCAATTGCCCGCCACCTTCTTAAAGAATCCTTCTTTGTCCAGCTCGGTCAAGATGCTCTCATCGAGGTACTTGCTCACATTAGAATCGATTTTGGGATTATCCTTAGCGAGCATCTCAATGGTATTTTTCAACCCGTCCTGGGAGACTCGAATCGGAAAAGAAAACTTGGGCGCAAAATACTCATAGGTGACGTCCAGCACTTTTGGGTTGTCCTGCTTCAGCCAGTGTTTATAAATGGCAGTTCCCTTTTCCTTGCTGGTTTTGAATTGATACGTGGCTTCCGCGTAGGCCATCAAGAAACGCTTCACAACGTTACGATTCTGCGCCAGGAAGGAGCGGCGTACGCCGACGGCGGTCATGGGATAATCAGCGCCTTTGAGTTCGTTGGGGTTTCCGAGCTCGTTCATGCCCAGGCGTAGAGCCTCCCCAAGCTCAGGATGAGAAAGCACGGTGGCGTCGAGCGCTTTGGTAGTCAAAGCGACAAGCCGGCTGGCGCCGCCGCCGGCCTGCATCACCGTGACCTTCTCGCGCGGGATATTCCACTCTTTAAGCATGAGAGTTACCGCGAGGTCATTGGCGCCGCCGAACCCTACGATACCGACTTTCTTGCCGATCAAATCCGCGGGTCTGCGAATTTCCTTTTGGGTCACAAAACTGAATGGGAACTTGTTCATTGAAGCCCCGACCATGACGATGTCCGCGCCCCGCAATACGGCTTGAATAAACCCCGAGGCGTCGACATGGGCAAAATGGATACTCTCCCCGACCAGCGCCTGTATCTGGCGGGTGGTTCCGGGAACCAAGATCACTTCGCCCTCAAGGCCGTATTTTTTTAGCAAACCGAGGTCTTTAACCGCCCACATCGATACCTGGAAGCCGGCGAAACCGGCGTAGCCGATCATATATTGCTGGGCGCCAGCGACCAGTGGCACGACCAACACCAGGAACGCTATCAGGACCGCTTGATTAAGAAGTTTCATCATTTCTCCCTTCGTTCTTGGCCAACCCACAGAGCCTTTGCTGTTCGGTGGCACTCTAGAGCGCTGTTATCCTAAGTCTACACTTTGGCGGCGATTTTTTTGCAGCGCCGGTTAACGGGAGAATTCTCATCGTGCGCGGGTTTTTTCAACCAGCTTATCGGCGTAATCTTTCCAGTGAGTCGCATTTGGAATCGCCTCGGAGATGACCGTCAGATGTGGAAATTGGTTCGCTTGCGGATCGCTGATCCGATGGCGCGGCTGGCGCCCCTGTTTGACATCCTCGATCCCGCTCTGCAGCAGTTTGCGCGCGCCGATAATCGCTTTGTCCGAGGTAACCAGATGCTCCGATGTTCTGTCCTGTATCAGCCCCTGGCTTTCGGTTGCGAACGCATCATGCGCTTGAAAGTTAAAGCCCATGCCGGTGAAAGTTTTCGTCAGCATGGAATCGCGGTCCTGCTGGTAGCGGTTCGCCGCCTCCCGGCTTAAGCGATAATCTGGCGTGATGTCGGCCCGGTGTTTCTTACGCAGATCGTCTGAGAGCGCTCTTTCCCGGCTGAACATGAAAACATACTTCCAATGGCACCAGTCATCTATCGGCACATGCCAATGAACCGAGTACCCTTCGCCGACGGTCGAGCCGCCGAAAGCGGATAAATTGGGCATGATAAAATTGGTGACGCGCAGGTAGGTTTTATTCGATTCGGCACCGCGCAGGGTGTAAATCCGCAAACCGTAATCCATCACCTCGACCTCGATCGTCGGCGCAATGTCCTTGGCGAGCAAAGCGTTGTCCGTTGTGCCTGTGCCGGGCACGATACGTTTATAAACGACCTCGGCTTCATTGAGGGACTGATGCAGAAAAGATAAGTGGACGGGATCGATATTTCCCTCGTTGCCCTGAAGATAATTGCACCGGTAAAAAATTCTGGTAACCGATCGCTGCACTTCCGGCACCGTCAGAAATTCGTAGTTAGGCAGGAGCGGCGGCTCGCCCGGTCCCATGTAGGTGAAGACGACTCCGCCCGCGTCCTGGCACGGATAAGCAAGATGGCGAATCGCGCCTTTGTTCGCACCGCCCCCCGGCTCGCCGGGCTGATCGATGACACGGCCGCAAACATCGTAAAGCCAGCCGTGATAGAGACAGCGCAACCCACCGTCTTCGATCCGTCCGTAACTTAAGTCCGTGCCGCGGTGGGAACAATGCAGCCCGATCAAACCAGGCCGACCTTGATCGTCGCGAAACAACACTAATTCTTCGCCGAGGATTTTGACCTTCAGCGGCGCGCCGCCCGCCGGCAACTCTTCGCCCAGCGCCACCGGCTGCCAGTAGCGCCGCATCAGCTCGCCGCAGGGCGTACCGGGACAGGTTTGCGTTAGCAGCCGATTTTCTTCAGCGGTAATCATGTGCGCATTCCTCTACAATCATGGTCTCTCGCAAACAAGGGTGCGACACCGTTATAACTATTCGGGCCGGTGTTGGGCAAGCGCAGCTAGGATGGGAGGCGGCTCAGCAAATTGTCGATAAACCCCGCGTCGTCGAGATCCTTCACCCAGTGCAAATCCCAGAGCGA
>JAERMN010000594.1 GCA_016844625.1 Deltaproteobacteria bacterium | reverse complement strand
GATGTTTGGGAAGCGATCGATCACATGGACAAATACAAAGTCCCACAAAGCGCGCGGGAAAAAATGCTCGGCGGCAACGCGCGCCGGGCCGGCGTGGACGACGGTGAGGCCGGTGTCATTTTCCAAGCGCTCGATGATCTCGATTGATTTCCACGCCGAGCCGAGCATGTAGATGCCGTCGGCATTTTTATGTTTGGCGGTGATCGCTTTCATGAATTCCAAACCAAACATATTGGTCTTAGTTTTTGGATGGCAATACAAAGGTCGCATAGAAAAAAACATTCGGAATCGGAAATTAGCCGCACCCTTCGACTGGCTCAGGGCGATCGGGAACGCATAGAACGCAAAAAACAGAGTGGGGCGGGTTTTAAACCCGCCCGCTTCGCTTCCCCTGCGCGGCGCAGCTATTTCAAAATATCCTTCAGCTTGGCTACCAGCGCCGCGTCGAGCCGCAAGAGCTCTCTGACGTTTTTTTCCAACTCTTCGCCGGTGCCGGGATTGAACTCCAGGTTGGCTTTCGCGGCTTCGGCGACGAGCTCGGGGTCTTTCATCGTGTCGTTAAAGGCTTTTCTGAGGATCTCCACGACGTCCAGGCGTGTTCCCGGTGGTAGCAGATACGGGCGCACGGCGGCGCCGTGGGATTGCGCCACCGCGGCGATGAGTTTGCGCGCTTCTTCCGATTTGGCGAAGTTGACCGCTAACGGGACCTTGGTAATATCGGCGTGCGATTTCAAACTCAGTTGTACGATCATGCTCACTTCGCCGCTGTCCAACTCCTTGCGCCAGGTGGAGCGAAACGATTGCCATGAGTTGCTTAGGCCGTGAACTTCGTTGCTGTTGACGGCGAGGCGAATGGGCGCGGTGCCCTTGTAGCCGGACACGACTTGCAGCGGCAGTCCGAGGGTGGCTTCGAGAATCTTTGCGGTATCGTAGGTGCCGTCGCCGGGCGCGATGGCGCCCAATTTAAGCGGTGTCTTGGCGGCGAGCCATTGTTCCATCGTGGCGACGCCGCTCGACTTGGCGATGGCGACCACGAAATTGTCCTGTGCCGGCACGCCGATGTAGCCGAACTTGAGTGCGTCGAATTCAATGCCCGGTTTACCGAGCAGCTGCTGAAGAAACTGGCCGCCGACAAAGTGGCCGATGGTGAGACCGTCCGGCTTGGCGACTTTAAACATATGGTTGGCCGATAACAACCCGCCCGCGCCGGGCATGTTGTCGACGATGATGGTCGGCTCGCCGGGAATGTGCTTACCGAAGTGGCGCGCAATCAACCTGGTGTAAGTGTCATAACCGCCGCCCGGCGAGGTGCCGACGATAATGCGGATCGCTTTGCCTTCGTAGTACGCGGCGGCGCCAGCGTGATTTTCACCAGCCGTGTCAATCGTTAATATTGCAACGCACAGAATTGCCAATAGTCGAAGAGATCTCACAGGTGAATTTCTCCTTGTCGAAATGAACGTCAAATGGCCGGTAAGCTTTGCTCTACTTCTAGCTCGGCATTTCCGCCAGCAAGCGGCCGTAGCCTTTGATCGGATGGCGCAAGCCGAGGCTCAGTTGAGTTCCCCAGGCGCGCGCGGGGCCGGCGTGGACGACGGTGAGGCCGGTGTCGTTCTCCAAGCGCTCGATGATTTCGACGCTCTTCCACGCCGAGCCGAGCATGTAGATACCATCGGCATTCTTGTGCTTGGCGGCGATGGCTTTCATGAATTGCAAAATTTTGTCCGGCGGCACTTTCGGGACATCGGCGAAGGGAGAATCAATGCCTTCCATCGCCAGCACTTGAAAACCGGCGTCGGTAAAATAGCGCGCAAAAACGTTGTTCATCTTTTCCGGAAAGTAGCTGGCGCCGACGAATTTCTTCATGCCGAGGGTGCGCAGTGCGTGGACTTGATTCTGCCCAGAGGTAAACATCTGCACGCTGTATTTCTTTTCCCAGCTGGAGATCAACTCTTGCTCTTTTTGATAGCCGAGCAGCATGAACGGCGGCGCGCCGCTGGGGCGCACCAAGTTGGCGCCCATCTTGGCGAATTCCGCGGCTTTAGCTTCGTAGCCGGGCATCGACGTGCTAAATTCCTCCTCGGTGCCGCGGGTGAAATTCATCGTCGACGAGAGAAACTTGATCTTGGCCGGGATCAAGGTGTCGAGGTCGAGCTCTTGGCCGGCTTCGGGGCGATTGGTCGGTCGCACCGTGCCGACGAGATATTCTTTTTCGTTTTCCGCCATGATTATGTCCTCCTTTGATCGACCGCTTTGCATCTAAGCACTCCCGGTTAGTTGCGGTCAAGAGCGCGGCAATGGTAGATAACTCAGCAGCGCTTAACTTATTATCAACCAGGCGCGTGGATTGCGGAACAACCATGAGTGATCGAGTTAGCAAAGTTGGCTTTATCGGCTTGGGTCGGATGGGCAAGCCGATGGCAGGCAATGTTCTCAATGCCGGATTCGAACTCACCGTGTACGACCTGCGCGACGATGTGGCTACGGAATTAATCGCTCGTGGTGCTAAATTGGCGCGGTCGCCGGGTGCTGTCGCTGCGAATGCGGAAATCGTCGAGCTGGCGGTGGTTGACGACGCCCAAGTCGAAGAGGTGTTAACTGGTGAGCATGGGGTTTTCGCCGGTGCGCGTCCTGGAATGATCGTGGCGATTCATAGCACGGTGTTGCCTGAGACCGTGCGGCGGCTGGCCGCGATCGGCGATCGAAACGGCGTTCGCG
>JAERMN010000593.1 GCA_016844625.1 Deltaproteobacteria bacterium | reverse complement strand
GTTTGGCCGCAAAGCTTGTCCTGAGCGAATGCGAAGGAACTGGAGCCACGCAAAGGGCGCAAAAGTCTTCTCTGGCGCGTTTCGCGCCATATGTGTTCTTTGTGCCCTTTGTGGTTAGTTTTCTTAGACTCTTCCTTCGTGCTCTTCGTGGTAGACGAAATCAAGGTGATAGTGGCAGGTTACCACACGAAAGCCTAAAGGGCGTTAACTGGAGGAAGCAATGAATTATCTGAAGATACTTTGGTTGGCTATTTTCCTCGCGCCGAGTTTCGCCGGCGCCCAGGAGATCAAACGAGAAGCGTTGATCGAAGGCGCGAAGAAGGAGGGCAAGCTGCAGATTTATGCCCTGCTCGTGGTTTCCGATCACGCCCAGATAATCGATCGCTTCAAAGCGAAATATCCGTTCATCGATGTCGCGCTTTACCGCGCCACCAGCGAACGGATGTACACCCGAATCGAGACCGAAACGCGCGCCAATACTCACCTGGCCGATGTCATCGGCATAGCCGGCTTTCAAATGTATCAGCTCATCAAGCGCGGCATCGTCGGCAAATACGAATCGCCGGAGCGCAGGTTTATCGACAGTGCCTTCAAGGATAAAGACGGCTTCTGGACCGCCTATTATCTCAATCCCATCATCACCGCCTACAACACCCGGGAGGTCACCTATCAAGAATCGGCAAAGGACTACGCCGACCTGCTCAACCCGAAATGGAAGGGCAAACTGGTCATGGAAGACGAGGAGATCGAGTGGTTCGCCACCATGATGAGTTTTTGGGGCGAAGAAAAAGGCTTGGCGTATATGAAGAGACTGGCGGCGCAAAATTTTATTTTTCGCCACGGCCACACGCTAATGGGGCAGCTGGTCGCCGCCGGCGAGTATCCGGGCGCTGTGTTCCTCTACGCGCCGCAAACCCAATCGGTCAAGGCCAAGGGCGCGCCCATCGACTGGAATGCGCCCAACCCGACGGTTACCAGCACCAACCTTATGGGTGTGGCGGCGCGCGCGCCCCATCCGAATGCCGCCCGCCTCTACCTCGATCACATGCTATCGGAGGAAATTCAGCGCGACTATATCGTCGGCAAGTTTTTCAAGATCTCGGCGCGCCAAGGCATCAAAAACGCCATCCAACAGAAGTTCGCAAACGTCAAAATGATCCCTGTTGACATCGCGCAATCCGAGCAGCTGGAAAAACACGAGAAGCGTTATCGGGAAATCTTTCTTGGCGGGCGCTAAAAGATCCATCGGCACAACCGAAGAGATCGCCAAGCAGTTTTAACGAATGTTCAAGCCGCGCGGCGGCTCATCGATACCAGGGGAATTAGCGCAATGATTAAGTTCGGCATGAAACCCGCCATGGGTATGTCGCTGGCCGAGAACGGCGATCCGGTGGCGCAGCTCAACACGATCATCGATGTCGCCAAGGCCGCCCGCGACGCCGGTTTTCATTCGATCTGGGCCGGGCAGCATTATTTTGGCGGAGAGCGCGTCCGCTGGGAAGCCGTGCCGCTGCTCGCCCGCCTGATTCCCGAGCTCAAAGATGTCACCGTGGGCACCTGTATTTTTCTGCTGCCGCTGCACCATCCCGTGCTGGTCGCCGAGCAGATCGCCGTGCTCGACATCATCTCAAACGGCAAATTTGTTTTTGGCGCCGGCTTGGGCTACCGGCCGCGGGAATTCGACGGCTTCGGCGTGCCGAAACGGGAGCGCGCGACGCGCTTCGAAGAAGCGCTGACGATCATGAGATCGCTGTGGAGCGAGAACGATGCACCGTTTCACGGCAAGCATTTTCACTTCGATCAACTGCGCACGCCGACCAAGCCGCTGCAAAAACCGGGACCGCCGATTTGGATCGCCGCCCACGGCGATAAAGCGGTGCGGCGCGCCGCGCGCATGGGCGATGGTCTGATGATGAACCCGCACGCCGCGTTCTCAACTTTGGCGCGCCAGTTGGAAATCTACCGCGACGAACTGCGTCTTCAGAGTAAACCGCTTCCCAATGAATTGGCGATTCGCAAAGACATCTACGTCGCCGAAAGCCGTGCTCAAGCCTGGGCCGAAGCCGAAAACGAAGTGCCGCGCTTGGTGCAAAACCTGAACTCGGAGAATCAGTACGCCGAGCTGCCGGGTGACGATCCGGTCAACGTCGAACAAGACCTCAAGGGCTATATTCGCGACCGCTTTATCGTCGGCGATCCAAAGGACTGCATCGAGCAAATCACCCAACATCACAGCCAGCTCGGCGTCAATCATTTTATTTTCCGCATCGCCTGCCCCGCTGGCGATCGCCAGGCGATGTTACGCAAGATTTCCCTGCTGGGCAGGGAAGTCATCGGACCGCTGCAGCGCTAGAAACGAACCAAACATATTTAAGTTCTTGGCTCAAAGAGAGAATCGGAAGAGGGATGACTCTCGCAAAGGCGCAAAGACGCCAAGTTTCGGATACTCCAAAAAACTATACTTTACTTTGCGCCTTGGTGTCTTGGCGAGAGAAATCTTCTTGCGGTTGCTTGGATCAACAATTTCACATTAAGTGTCTCACCTTGGACAGGAAAGCCAATGTCAGCTACTGATCAAATCACCAACTTTATCGCCGGCACCAAAGCGCAAGATATTCCACCGCGAGTTTTCGCTTTGGCCAAACGCAACGTCATCGATACCCTCGGCGTCGCTATCGGCGCGTCGCAAAGTGCCGTCGCGGAAGCCCTGCGAAAACTCG
>JAERMN010000125.1 GCA_016844625.1 Deltaproteobacteria bacterium | reverse complement strand
TGGAATGGCGGAGGTGAAGACCCTCACCCTTGCCCTCTCCCGCAAGCGGGCGAGGGGATCTGACCGGAGTTGGTCGTTAGGGAGTTTGAATGAAGCGAGTGCCTAAATTCATCCGCACCTTTCTTCGGTTCGTTGCATTTCAATCGCTGCTCTGCATGATTGGGGTTTCTATTGCAGAGGCGGCGCCGAAGGCGGAGCTTTGGCCGCGCTGGCAGAAGCATGATGCGGCGAGCCAGCAGAAAATCGATCATAGCGCGTGGGACCGTTTTCTGAAGCAGAACGTTGTCGCGCCGCATCCTTCGGGAATTAACCGGGTGCGTTATCACGCCGTCAGTCCGGACGATCAGAAGTCTTTGAAAAGTTATCTCCAGGCGCTCCAAGCGCTCTCGATTTCCAACTACAATCCCAACGAGCAGAAGTCGTACTGGATCAATCTTTACAACGCGCTCACCGTCGATCTGATTATTTCCCGTTTTCCGGTGGCGTCGATTCGCGACATCAATATTTCTCCCGGCTTGTTCGTGCGCGGACCTTGGGGCGCGACGTTGCTGACGATTGAAGGCGAGAAACTTTCCCTCGACGATATTGAACACCGGATTCTCAGGCCAATCTGGAGAGACAACCGAGTTCATTACGCGCTCAATTGCGCTAGCCTCGGCTGTCCGAATCTTCAGCCATTGGCCTACACCGCGGACAACAGCGAAGCGCTGTTGGAAAAAGGCGCGCGCGAGTTCATCAACCATGGGCGCGGCGTGGCGATCCAAAAGGGCAAACTTCAGGTGTCGAGCATTTATGTTTGGTTTCAAGAAGACTTCGGCCGCGGCGCGGCGGATCTAATGGAACACTGGCAAGAATACGCGGAGCCGGCGCTGGCCGGCGCGTTGGAAAAATACCAGGGCGGCTTGGCGCATGATTATGACTGGCGGCTGAATGGCGTCGATACCAAGCCGTAGTTGTATTATTGCTTCTCTGCTCCTGGGACTGTGTCACAATGCGAGCAGTCTTTTGAATGTCATGCTGAGCCCAGCGAAGCATCTCGCATGTTCAGGTTGTTGCGAAGGCGCGATTCTTCACTTCGTTCAGAATGACATTACGACATAGTCCCAAAGTAGTGGATTCGGTCATCGTCTCGGTCGCAATCACTGCCGATGAACATCTCGGTTATCGTTCCAGTTCTCAACGAAGAGAAAAACATCGCGGCGACACTCGAGGCGTTGCTGCCGTTGGCGCCGTACGAAATTATTATCGTCGACGGCGGCAGCTCGGATGGGACGCGAGAGCTTGCGGCACGATTCCAGGTAAAAGTCGTTTCATCCGAACGCGGCCGGGCACGGCAGATGAATTGCGGCGCAGGCGCAGCGAGCGGCGATGTTTTGCTATTTCTTCATGCCGACACCCGTTTGCCGACTTCGGCACTGCACGACATCAGCGCGGCGCTCAGCGATGCGCGCTTTCTCGGCGGCCGCTTCGATGTCGAGCTCGACGGCGAGCACTGGGTGTTGCCGCTGGTTGGCCGCATGATCAGTTACCGCTCGCGCATTTCCAAAGTCGGCACGGGCGACCAAGGGATTTTCGTGCGCCGCGCAGTTTTCGAGCGCATGCATGGTTTTGAGGACATTCCGCTGATGGAAGACATCGCGTTTTGCCGGACGCTGAAGCGCATGGGCGAGGTCGCCTGCTTGCGCAGCCGCGTGGTGACTTCGGCGCGGCGCTGGGAAGTGGACGGCGTGTGGCGCACCATCGTGCGCATGTGGACACTTAAATTGCTCTACTTCGCCGGCGTTTCACCGGCACGGCTAAAACAATTCTATGCCGACACACGCTAACGCGCTCGCCATCCTGGCCAAGGCGCCGGTGGCGGGAGCCGTGAAGACTCGGCTAGTGCCGCCGCTGACGCATGAGCAAGCGGCGGAGCTCTATCGCGCGTTGCTGCTCGATCAATTCGAACATCTAAGACATATAGACGGCGCCGAGCGCTATGTATTCTACGCGCCGGCTGACGCCGAGAATATCCTGCGGGATATGGGCGGCGCCGCCTACGCTTATCTGGCGCAATGCGGCGCCGATCTTGGCGCGCGGATGGAGCAAGTCTGCGCCGATCTTTGGCGTTTGGGGCACCGTAACATCGTGCTCATCGGCAGCGATTTGCCGGCGTTGCCGGCGGCGATACTCGACGACGCGTTCACGCAATTGGCGCGCGCCGAGCGGCGGGTGGTTTTGGGACCGAGCCGGGACGGCGGTTATTATTTAGTCGGCATGAATCAGCCGACGCCGGAGATATTCGACAACATGACTTGGAGCCACGACCGGGTGTTGGCCGAGACCACCGCGCGATTGAGCGCGCTCGCGGTGCCCTTCGGCTTGCTCGCGAACTGGTTTGATATCGATAGCATCGACGATCTGAGACGCTGGCGCGATCAGAATGATGCGGCGAGCTGGCAGTCGATGGCGCGTACGCGCGAGTATTTAGAAAGATTGAGTGATTTGGGCTGTCTCGACTTCAGAGCTTGAGCTAGCCGGAGTATTTGCGGTGAAACAGCGATCGAGGTGCAACCCTTCCGGAACGAAGGCAAAGCAGGGGTGCCTTGAAGATGCAAGCGGACGAGTTGCTAATCAGATCAGCAGTGAAAAGGTCAAACATCGTGCCGAGCGCCGAGCACAAGATGAAACATTCGAGCCGGTGCCTTGGTCTCTCCAGGGTCGCACCTCGATCGACACACTGGCATCGGTTCTCCTCGTAGCATGAATTGTTTGGAATAGTGCGAGGACAACAGAGTCTATGTCAAAAGTCTGACGGTTGCCGGTTACATTTCGTTGAAGAAGTGCCGTTAAGTTCAAATATGCTGCTGACCTGGGCGAGCGAAAGTGATAAAGGTACGCTTGAAACCAACCCTAACGGCACCGGCACGCTCCGGTTAGAACAGGCAACAATTATGAATCATGCATCAACACGATCCGCACTTTGTCCATGGACGCGGTGCAGCAGGCCAACTCGGGCCATCCCGGCACGCCGATGTCGATGGCGCCGGTGATGTACGGACTCTGGCAGCGCCATTTGAAGTACGACCCGGCGGATCCAGTGTGGCCAAACCGCGACCGTTTCGTGTTGTCGATCGGCCATGCTTCGATGCTGCTCTATTCGACGCTCTATCTCGCTGGTGTGCGCGCGCTGGATTCGCATCATCAAGTGCTAAACCAGCCGTCGCTGACGCTCGACGATCTCAAAAAATTTCGCCAACTCGACAGCAAAACACCCGGCCATCCCGAGTACGGTTTAACCGGCGGGGTTGAGACGACGACCGGGCCGCTCGGCCAAGGCGTGGCAAATAGTGTCGGCATGGCGATCGCGTCGAAATGGCTCGGCAGTTACTTCAACCGGCCGGGCTTTGGAATGTTCGACTTCGACGTCTACGCGCTGTGTGGTGACGGCGACATGATGGAAGGGATCAGCAGCGAAGCGGCGTCACTCGCCGGCCATTTAAAACTCAGCAACCTGTGTTGGATCTATGACAGCAACCGGATCTCCATCGAAGGCAGCACGAGTCTCGCGCTGTCGGAAAATGTCGGCAAGCGTTTCGAAGCGTATGGCTGGAACGTTTTGCACATCGCCGACGCCAACGATCAAGACGCGCTTGACCGAACGATTCAAAATTTCCACCAGTGTAACGACCGGCCGACGTTTATCGTGGTCGACAGCCACATCGCTTTCGGCGCGCCGAATAAGCAGGACACAGCGGCGGCCCATGGCGAGCCGTTGGGCGAGGAAGAGATCAAGCTTACCAAGAAAAATTACGGCTGGCCCGAGGAGCAAAAATTTTACGTGCCCGAAGGCGTGCAGGAAAATTTTGAACGCGTGCTTAGCAAGCGCGGACGCGGGTTGCGCGACCAATGGACGGCGAAATTCACCGCGTACAAGAGCCAATATCCCGACCTCGCCGAGCAGTTGATGGCCATACAGCGGCGCGAGCTGCCGGGGGGATGGGACAAAGATTTGCCCGCTTTCCCCGCCGATCCCAAGGGTCAAGCGACGCGCGATTCCTCCGGCAAGGTTTTGAACGCCATCGCGAAGAATGTTCCCTGGCTGATGGGGGGCTCCGCCGATCTCGCGCCGTCGACCAAGACACGGCTGACGTTTGACGGCGCCGGTGATTTGGCCGCGGGTAGTTTCGGCGCGCGCAATTTTCACTTCGGCGTGCGCGAACATGCGATGGCGGCGATCGTCAATGGCATGACTCTCTGCGGCGTGCGCGCTTACGGTTCGAGTTTTTTAATTTTCAGCGACTACGCGCGGCCGGCGATCCGGCTCGGCGCGATCATGGAGATTCCGGCGATTCACGTTTTCACCCATGATTCCATCGGCGTCGGCGAAGACGGCCCGACGCACCAACCGGTGGAGCAGTTGGCGTCGCTGCGCGCGATCCCCGGTTTGATCACGCTTCGCCCCGGCGATGCCAACGAAGTGATCGAGGCTTGGCGCGTGATCATGCAGCGCAAACATGAGCCGGTAGCTTTGGCGTTAACGCGCCAGGCGTTACCGACGTTGGACCGGACGAAATATGGCGCGGCGGCCGGATTGGCCAAAGGCGCTTATATCTTGGCCGATGCCGAGGGCGCCAAGCCGCAGGTGATTCTGATCGGCACCGGTAGCGAAGTGTCGCTCTGCGTCGAGGCTTACGAGCAATTGCAAAAGGACGGCATCCAGGCGCGGGTCGTCAGTATGCCGTCGTGGGAATTATTCGAAAAACAGACGAAAGATTACCGCGAGCAAGTGTTGCCTTCGTCCGTTACCGCGCGCGTCGCCGTCGAGCAAGCCGTGGCTTTTGGTTGGGCGCAATATGTCGGCATGACGGGGGCGGTCATCGGCATGAAAAGCTTCGGCGCCTCGGCGCCGTTTCAGCATTTGCAAAAGAAGTTCGGCTTCACCGTAGAGAATATCGTCGCGGCGGCGAAAGCGCAGCTTGCAAGGTAACGATGCGGATTGCCATTGGCGCGGATCACGCCGGCTTCGAGTTGAAACAAATTCTCGCTGACTATCTACGCCATCGCGGCCATGAGGTGATCGACAAGGGAACCGACAGCGACGATCCGGTGGATTATCCTGACTTCGCCGAAGCGGTGAGCAATGTCGTGATTGCCGGCCAGGCGGAACGCGGCGTGCTGGTCTGCGGCAGCGGCGTCGGCGCGTCGGTGTCGGCCAACAAGATTCCCGGCATCCGCGCTGGCCTCTGTCACAATACTTATTCGGCGCGCCAGGGCGTCGAGCATGACGACATGAATATTCTCGTCCTCGGCGCGCGAATCATCGGTGTCGAAATGGCGCGCGAGCTGGTGGATAATTTTTTGGCGGCGAAATTTTGTGGCGAAGAGCGGCACCGGCGCCGCGTCGATAAAATCGCGGCATTGGAGCGGCGCTACGGCAAAAAAGCTTAACAAACGGTAGAAATAATTGGAACATGCTTCGACAAGCTCAGCATGAACGGAATTTCTTCGATCATTTTGCGTTGCTCGCCGTTCGTCCTGAGCCCGTCGAAGGACTCCGAAGAAGTTTTACAGCAACCGGATGAGGGAGAGACGGGATGAATCCATTGAAAGAACTTGGCAAACAGGGACAGTCGATCTGGCTCGATTACATCCGGCGTAATTTGATTGTGAGCGGCGAGCTCAAGCGCATGGTTGATGAAGACGGTATCCGCGGCGTGACCAGCAACCCGACGATTTTTGAAAAAGCGATCGCCGGCAGCACCGACTACGACGACGCCCTGCGCGCGATGCTGGCGCGGGATGGTAAAGCCGATGTCGAAAAACTCTATGAGCCTCTCGCCATCGAAGACATTCAGATGGCCGCCGATGTGCTGCGCCCGGTTTACGATGCCAGCAACGGCGACGACGGTTACGTGAGCTTCGAAGTGTCGCCTCATTTGGCGCACGACACTCAAAGGACGATCAGCGAAGCCAAGCGGCTCCGCGCTGCGGTCGACCGGCCCAACCTGATGATCAAAGTGCCGGCAACGCCCGCCGGCATTCCTGCCATCGAGCAACTGATCGCCGCCGGAATCAACATCAACGTTACACTGATGTTTTCCATGAGCCATTACGAAGCGGTGGCGCGGGCCTATGTGAAGGGATTAGAGCGCTGCGCTGATCCCTCAAAGGTCGCATCGGTGGCGTCGTTCTTTGTCAGCCGGGTCGATACTGCGGTCGATAAGGAATTGGAAAAAAACGGCACGGCGGCAGCGCATGCACTCGCCGGTAAGATCGCCATCGCCAATTCCAAAGTTGTCTATCGCCGCTTCATGGAAATCTTTCATGGCGAAGGATTCGTCTCGCTGCGCCAACGCGGCGCGCGAGTGCAGCGGCCGTTGTGGGCGAGCACGGGGACCAAGAATCCGGCTTACTCCGACGTTCTTTACGTCGAGAATTTGATCGGCCCGGAAACCGTCAACACGTTGCCGCCGGATACCATCAATGCTTTTCGCGATCACGGAAAAATTCCCGGCGCGGTGGTCAAACAGGGATGCGATGACGCGGATGCGGCCTTGGCCAGCTTGGCGCAGCTTGGCATCAGCCTGGACGCGATCACGGAAAAGTTACAGGTCGACGGCGTGGCGGCGTTCTCAGCTTCCTTCGATCAGCTGATGGGCGCGTTGGAAAAAAAGCGCCAGGTGATGGTTGGCGTCGCGTTGAACCATCAAGAGCTCCGACTGGGCAAATATCACGAGCGCGTGGAAAAACGGCTCAAGGATTGGCAGGACGCTCAAGTCGCCAGCCGTATTTGGCGAAAAGATCACACGGTTTGGTCGAAGGATTTGCAGCCTGAATTAACCGACCGCTTGGGTTGGCTCGAACTGCCGGAGACGATGGAAAAACAGGTGGTGGCGCTGCGCTCCTTCACTGACCAAGCCAAAGCCGACGGCATGAAACATGTCGTGCTGCTTGGCATGGGCGGGTCGAGCTTGGCGCCGGAAGTTTTTCAAGAGACTTTCGGCAACGCGCCGGGTTATCCAAAGTTGCGCGTGCTCGATAGCACTCATCCAGCGGCGGTTCGGGCAGTCGAGCGCGACATCGATTTGGCGCACGCGATCTTTTTGGTATCGAGCAAGTCGGGTACGACGACGGAGACTAATTCATTTTTCTTTTTCTTCTGGGACAAGCTAAAAAAACTCGGCGCTGATCCCGGGCCGCACTTTGTTGCCATCACCGATCCGGGCACGCCATTGGAGAAGATGGCCAAAGAAAGAAACTTCCGCGCGATTTTCAATGCGCCGGAAGAAGTTGGCGGTCGCTATTCAGCCTTGACTATGTTCGGCTTAGTGCCGGCAGCTTTGATCGGGGTCGACATCGGCGAAGTGCTGGCGCGCGCGCGGCGCATGAGCGCAGCGTGCGGCGCGGCGGTCGCTGACGGCAGCAATCCGGGATCGATTCTCGGCGCGGCTTTGGGCGAATTGACTTTGGCCAAGCGCGATAAGGTGACGTTTCTCTGTTCACCATCGCTTGGCGCATTTCCTTCCTGGGTCGAACAATTGATCGCTGAGAGCACGGGTAAAGAGAACAAAGGCATCGTGCCGGTGGCCAATGAAAGTGTCAGCGCGCCAGAAAAATACGGTAGCGACCGGTTCTTCGTTTATCTCAGATTGACCGGCGATGAAAATCACCCGCTCGACCGCCAGGTGGCGGCGCTGGAGGCGAACGGTCATCCAGTGGCGCAGATCGACTTGAACGATAAGCATGACCTCGGCCAGGAATTCTTCCGCTGGGAATTCGCCGTGGCGGCGGCCGGCGCGGCGCTCGGCATCAACCCCTTCAACCAACCTGACGTGCAACTGGCGAAGGATTTATCCAAGAAAGCGATGAGCGAGGGCGGCACGAGCGGCGCTAAGTTGAAAGGCGAAGTGACTACCGGCGATTCCGCCGCGCTCGGTAAGATGGTCGGCGCATGGCTCGGCAAGAAAAAGGCGCGCGATTATGTCGTGGTGCAGGCTTACATCGCGCCGTCTCGAGACAATGCGGTCAAGCTGCAAGCGATTTGCGCGGCGATTCAAAAACGGCTGGAGGTCGCGACGACTTTGGGCTTTGGCCCGCGTTTTCTCCACTCCACCGGACAGCTGCATAAAGGCGGGCCGAATTCCTCTTTGGTCCTACAGATCGTCGATCAACCTGCCGATGACCTAGTTGTACCGGAGACCAATTACACTTTTGCCGCGCTGATTCAGGCGCAGGGGATCGGTGATTTCACCGCTTTGAAACAGCGGCGGCGGCGCGCGCTGAGAGTCAATCTCGGCGGCGATACCGCTGGCGGATTGCAGCGCTTGGCTGCGGCGCTTCAAGGGTAGTTCGAGTTCTCCAGGGAAGGAGAAACGACGATGGAACTAGGAATGATCGGGCTTGGCCGGATGGGCGCCAACATGACCGAGCGGCTGGTGCTTGGCGGCCACAAGGTGATTACTTACGACCGCAGCGCGGAGGCGATTCAACGGGTCGTCGACAAGGGCGCCGTGGGCGCAGCGTCGCTCGCCGACTTGGTCAGAAAATTGTCACTGCCGCGCGCCATCTGGCTGATGGTGCCATCGGGCGATCCGGTGGATCAAACGATGGATCAGCTGCTGCCGAGCTTGGCTAAAGGCGATATCCTCATCGACGGCGGCAATTCCAATTACAAAGACTCGATCCGCCGCGCTGAAAAGATGAAAACTCACGGCATGCACTTCATCGACGCCGGCACCAGCGGCGGCATTTGGGGTTTGCAGAACGGCTACTGCATGATGGTCGGCGGCGAGAAAGCAGTTGTCAGCCGGTTGGAACCGATTTTTCTCACCCTCGCGCCTAAGGACGGCTATCTTCACGCCGGGCCCAACGGCGCCGGCCACTTCGTCAAGATGATCCACAACGGCATCGAGTACGGCATGATGCAAGCTTACGGCGAGGGCTTCGAGTTGCTCAAGGCTTCGCCGTTCGACCTCGATTTAGCAAAAATTTCTCACCTGTGGAATCAAGGCAGCGTGGTGCGCTCATGGTTATTAGAACTCTGCGAGAGCGCCTTTGAAAAAGATCCCAAGCTCGATGCGATCAAAGGTTACGTCGAAGATTCCGGCGAGGGGCGCTGGACCGTCATCGAAGCGATCGAACGTGGCGTGTCGGCGACGGTCTTGGCCCATTCACTGTTCGCCCGCTACGCGTCGCGCCAGCAGGACGCTTTTTCCAACAAAGTCATCGCCGCGCTGCGCAACGAGTTTGGCGGCCACGCGGTGAAGAAGAGCTAGACAAAGTTGAAATCCTAAATTCGAAATCCGAAATCCTAAACAAACTCAAATGACCAAAAGTCGGAAAATTCGAAACGGGCCCGTTTGGGATTTTGAATTTGAGTTTTTCAGGTTTAGATTTGTTTCGAATTTCGATATTCGGATTTCGGATTTTTCCACTGACATGGCGGCGCGAAGATTTCTCTTACAATCGTTCTGTTCAATAGGCCGCATAAGCAGCTAAGGTAATCTATGGCGAGCGATCCGCACGAATATGTTCCGCAGATTGCTGGCCAGTCGAAAAAGCCCCATGCTTGCGTGGTGACGATTTTCGGCGCCTCCGGCGACCTCACTAAACGCAAGTTGATGCCGGCGCTTTACAATCTAGCTCTGGAAAAGCGGCTGCCCGAGCGCTTCGCCGTGGTCGGCTACGCGCGCAGCGAGATGACCGACGAAGCCTTTCGCGACAAAATGCGCGAGGCGGTTAAAGACTTCTCCCGCACCGGGTTGGCCGATGAGGCGGCGTGGCAAGAGTTCGCCAAGACTCTTTACTACGTGCGCGGCGGCTATGAAGACAACAGCGGCTACGAGCAGCTAAAACAGTTCATCGAGAACTTCGACCGCGGCAGCCGGGTGTTGCCGGCACGGGCTTTTTATTTGGCCATGCCGCCGGATCTTTACGGCACGGTGATCGAGCGGATCGCCGTGGTCGGCTTGGCGCAGAAAGACTACGGCAGCGAGCCGCGCGCGCGGGTAATCATCGAAAAGCCGTTTGGCACCGACCTACAAACCGCCCGTGAGCTCAATCTACGGGTGCACGACGCGCTCGGTGAAAAGCAGATCTACCGGATCGATCACTATCTCGGCAAAGAGACGGTGCAAAACATCATGGTGTTTCGCTTCGCCAATTCCGTCTTCGAGCCGATCTGGAACCGCCGCTACGTCGACCATGTGCAGATCACCGCGGCCGAAAGCGTCGGCGTGGAAAACCGCGGCGGCTACTACGAAGATGCCGGCGTGGTGCGCGACATGTTTCAAAATCACTTGCTGCAGTTGCTTTGCCTGACCGCCATGGAGCCGCCGGTGGGCTTCAACGCCGACGCGGTGCGCGACGAGAAGGGTAAACTCTTGCGCGCGGTCCGAGCGATCGCGCCGGAAGAAGTTTCCACCGCGGCGGTGCGCGGCCAATACAGCACCGGCAAGATTGGCGATGGCCCGGTCATTGGCTATCGCGACGAATCTGGTGTCGCGAAAGATTCGTCAACCGTCACCTACGCGGCGATCAAGCTCGCCGTCGATAATTGGCGCTGGGAAGGCGTGCCGTTTTATCTGCGCTCGGGCAAGCGCATGGCCAAGCGGGTGACCGAGATCGCCATTCAGTTCAAACGGCCGCCGATGCTGCTGTTCAAATCGTCCGCGGTGGAAGACGTCAGCCCCAACGTTCTGGTCATGCGGATTCAGCCCGATGAAGGCATTTCGCTGCGCTTCGAGGTCAAGCCGCCGGGGCCCGACATCACCGTCAGCCCGTTGAATTTGAATTTCAATTATTCGGAGTCTTTCGGCAACAGTGCGCCGGAG
>JAERMN010000592.1 GCA_016844625.1 Deltaproteobacteria bacterium | reverse complement strand
GCACATGGCTCACCTTGAGCGAAGCCGCGAGCTTTTCTTCGCTGAGTCTTTCACCCGGAGCGAGCCGACCGGTGAGAATCGCTTGGCGCAGCTCCTCGACGATCAGCTTGGCAATCGAGCGGAATTGCTTCTCGGCCCGGCTTGAGCTAGCCATTGGCGGCCTTCTTTCCATCTGCCGGTTCAGTATGACTGCGCTTTTTTCCTAACAGTTGGCGGATCGCCTGGCGCACCTTCTGTAATTGGCTCTTCACGGTAAAGTAGTAGGTGCCGGCTACTTGGCGGAGATAAACTTCCCGGCCAATTTTTAAGTGGGTGATATCTTCGCCTTGGGCCATGATCAGGGCGCCTTTGCGGTCGCGGATCAAGGCGAGCGCGAGGGGCGGCAAAAAGCCGTCCGGCGTAATGTGTAGAACGGTGAAGGTCTCGATCACGCCCTCAGCGCCGATGGCCGCGGCGGCTTTTTTCTTGACGATGGTGACGAAATTATTGGTCGCCAGACCGCCGATGCTCTGCGCCAGGGCGCGGCGCGGTTCGCGCTTGAGCTTCACTGCCGACTCGCCGCGCAACAACCGCGCGATCTCGACAATCTGCGCCACGCCGCTGGCGCCCACCGGGTGGCCGCGCGACTTAAGGCCGCCCGATAGATTGACCGGCAAAATGCCATCCGCCGCTGTCTGTCCGGATACAACCGCTTGGCCGCCTTTGCCCGGCGCAAAGAAGCCAAGATCTTCCGTGCCGATGATCTCAAACGGCGTGAAGGCATCGTGAACCTCGGCGCAGTCAACTTGCTTCGGCGCGATCCCCGCCATCTGGTAGGCTTTGCGCGCCGCGATTTGCGTCGCGGGAAAAGCGCTCAGCGAATCGCGCTCGCGCAGGCTCACCGGTCCGGTGCCCTGGCCGATTCCCGAGATTAGAATATCCGTTCGCGCAGCGGTCAATATCACCGCCGCGGCGCCATCAGTGATCGGCGCGCAGTCATAAAGGCGGAGCGGCGTCGCCACGAATTTGCTGGCGAGATATTTGTCCTTACTGAGGGTTTGGCGAAACTGCGCGTATGGGTTGTGCGCGCCGTAGGCGTGATTCTTCATCGCCACGGCGCACAAGGCGCGCGCCATCCGCGATTCTGAAATGTGATGCTTGCGGCGGTACTTCTCCGTGATCATCGCCGCCAGCGCCGGCATGGTCGCGCCGCACTGGCGCTCTTGGGCATCGATCACTTCGGCGAGAATGCGCGTGGTCGCGCTGGTGCTCAGGTGGGTCATTTTTTCACCGCCGAGCACCAGCACCTGGCGATAATATCCGGAAGCGATGCTTTGAAACGCGGCGTGCAGTGCCGCGGCGCCCGCCGAAGACGCGGTTTCAACTCTGAGCGCTGGAATCCCCGTGAGACCGAGCGCTTCGACGACATGCGAAGCGATGTTGGCATCGCCAGTGAACTCCTCAGGATTCATCACCGCGATGTAAATCGCTTCGATGTCTTGAATCTTCGAGCCCGCCAGCGCACGCGCCGCCGCGCCTTCCATGATCTCCACCAGCGTGTTCGAACTCTTGCCGAACTGGCTCATGCCGATGCCGGCGATATAGACGGGCAGCATGCTCTTAACTTGGCGCGGCGCTACGCGATGGGATTCGTTTACTTAAATTCTTACCTTTGAAATGTTAAACAGAACGACTTCAACAAATTTACCGTGCTAGCACCCCTGCGTAATAAATCCGAAATCCGAATGTCGAAAGCGGCCCCGCGGACCGAAACAAACCGGGGCCAAAATGAATTCAAAATCAGAAAATCCAAAACAGTGAATTCGATCCGTCCCGTTTGGAGCATTGTAGGTGTTTTGTTTTTCATCATTTTGATATTGTTTCGAGCTCGTGCTTCGGTCCGCGGGGCTGCTTTCGTGCTTCGAATTTTGTGATTCCAAAATTTCAAATCTTTGGCTAGTTCTGCGTTGGACATGAGTTCCATCCGGGCAGGAGTTTCAACGCCGCCATCGATAATTGACGGCCACGGTAGAGATCGGCGCATTGAACACACAAACCTTTTATCGGAGTCCAGTCGGGAAAGTCTGCTTTGATCGCTGCCAAAACTTCGCCGCCGAGATTGGCGGGCGCCGATTCAAAGGCGTGGGTGGGAAAGCGGCACAAGGAACAGTGTGTGCCAGCGACCGCCTGGTTTGAGAGAGTGTCCATCGCTGCCCTTGGGTCGAAGGCGAACCCGGCAAGTTCCTTATGGCGCGGCTCTGCCGCGTCGAAGAACCGCTTAAAAAGTTCTTCACACTCTCCGTCCAGCATCGGAAAGGCGTGGCGGAAATCATTGAGCTCTTGATCGCCAACGGTGGCGGCACACCAGCCGCGCTGCACCATGCGGCCGGCGATCGTCACATCCCAGAGCACGCGATAGCGGTTCGTAATCAACGTATCGTAGGTCGGCCCGCCCTCGGCCGTCGGCAAGGTTGGCTCGTAGGCAAACACGGGATCGAGCATGTCGCTTATATGGAACCATTCATGACGCAAGAAGGTGCGCAATTCTTCTTCGTTGAGCAGCGATTCCGGGCGGATGAGCAGGCGCAGGGTGCGGCGCCCGTGGCCATTCTTTACATCGTCCGACGCGACGAACAGCTCGGTGCCCTCTTCTTTGGCTTGTGTCGCGCCGACTACGAAGCAGCGCTCGATATGCGCGCCAATGAGCGGTTGTTCTTGCAAAGTTTGTTCGATGACTGTGCCTAACCCAAGGCGATCGAAGCAAGCCCGGTTGAGTTCGTTAAACCGCCGGTCGCGCTCGTCGATGTCGGCTATTTCGTAAATATGATTGCGCCGCTCTTGGATCTCCGCGGAAACCTGGCTGTCACGCTGAGCGTGAAACACCGCTTCTTCAACCAAGCGCGGGCCGTAAATAAGGTTCATAGAGTGGTTCATACCGAATCGGCTTCCTCCGGCACGCAGGCGCCGGGCATCGCACCACAGTCGGTCCCGCTGCCGCAAGCTATCGGCACGCGGTCGTCATCGGCCGGACGAAGTCCGAGATTGGCGGCGCCTGACGGGACGTGCAGTCGGGCGCATTCCGCCGCAACGAAACGCAGGCAAAGTTCGCCGAGCAATCCATAGAAACCGGAGTCTTCATGGCGTCTTAGCTTGGCTGCAAACGTGGGCAGGAATCGGCCGAGGTGGTCGCGCAGAAATAATTTTTCCGCCTTCTGCGTTTCC
>JAERMN010000591.1 GCA_016844625.1 Deltaproteobacteria bacterium | reverse complement strand
TATTCGATCACATCCAAGCCGCGCTGTTTATCGGTAACCCACAATAGGCCGCGGTGATCTTTCGCCACGTCGTTTGTTTCTGGCGCCGATAGACCGTCGCCCGGTTTTGGGATGAAATATCCTCGCTCCTTTGGATTGGCCGGGTCATTGATCTCAATCACGCGCAGACCGCCAGCAAACCATGTTACGTAGAGGAGATTATCTTCATCCACCCGCTCGCGAAGTTGATGCGTGCCAAAGCGCACCTTGTCGGCGGGGTAAGGCGTCGCCGTTTCCGGAAGATAATACGAATGAAGCAGCTTCGGCTGGGTCGGATCGCTCACGTCCCAGGTGCGCAGCGGCGCGTGAGGCTTGCCCGCGTCGGCGCCCCGGTGCGAGCGTTCTTCTTCCGTCGATACGGCGATGGATTTGCCGCCGATCGGATGCGGCACCTTGAGAAACGTGTGCGTCGGCTCCGGGCATGGGTGCGCGGCGCGTTGATATCGCTCACGTCGATGATCGATACGCCCGACATCCAGCAGCCGGCATAGATTTCGCTGCCGCAGCGCATCCCATGGTGCAGGCGGTGCTCGGCATGCTTTGGGCTCGGCGTCTCGCCGCCTGCGACGTTCTGGCCCTCCATCCACCAGCGCGACACCTCGACCGGCTTCGATGGAATCCGAATATCGTAAATGACTAGGATATTACCGACAAAACCTTCCATTTCAGTCGAGATATAAGCGTAGCTTTCATCCATATGGAAACGATGCACGCCCTTGCCGTGAGTTTTAACGAACTTGATTAGCTTGGGATTGCTGCGATCTTTGACATCATAAATGCGGAAGCCACCATCTGGATATTCACTGACTCGGGCTCCCGGCCCGCGTTCGAATTCGGAGTTGACGACCATCAGGTCGCCAACCACCCGCGCCTTGTGAGAATGCGACCAGGGATGGTTAGGCGTCAGCGTGCTCAAAATCTTTGGCTTGTAAGGGTCAGATACGTCGAGGATCGTTGTCCCGTGGGGCCGATGCTGATGGCCGACGTAGGCATACTTGCCGTCCATGACGATCTGCCCGCCGCCCTCAAGCTCCATGCGGCAGAGATGACGGATATTCGACGACGCGCGCGGCACTGGGCCGCTGTCGCCTTCAGCAGTTGGTAAAATTTCGCTCACAAGACACCTCCATTGCTTTTGTCGGAACTCACCGCCGCACCATAATCGGAATTTCAGTTTTTAGCTATGGCAGTTGACAGCGCAGATTGACGTCCGTTAGGCTGGCTCGCGCTCAATGAAACAGTTTTTCTGCTGCTACTTCTTTTTTCTGACCGCTTTGGTAACCGGACATGCCTACGGTCACTTTACCGGCAAAGGCCATGTGCACACGATCTCCGAGAGCAAACAGGTCTATGCTAGTCCTGACTGCCGCGCTACGGACAGCTGTGACCTCAAACGATTCACTCTCGCCACCGTGGTTTACGAAGTCTGGTTCAGCGACGATCCGATTCGCCCCACCTATGGCACCGGCGTCATCATGGAATACGAAACCAATACCGTAAATGCTCTCGAGAAATACGCCATCGTTCAATTCAAAAAGGGCTGCGTCTTTCACAGCTCGAAAAATGGTACGGGTAAGATCGATCGGCACATCAGCGACGTCGTGCCGAGCTTTGGCGAAAAGATACCGTTTTGCTTTCGCGACTGGGTGATCGATTCGCAGGACACCGATCCTGCCTACAACAGCGATCCCGATTACGGCAGACATTACTTATTGAGGTGGAATAAACCCGGCTCCTACGATAACCGAACGCAGAAGTTTTACGGCGCGCAGAAGCCGAGAAAGCCGGTTGTTTACATGACCGATTATCCCGCAGGGGCGTTCGTCACCGGCACCGGCGTCAAAAATGTCGCTCTGGAATTCAATACCTGCATCTATAAGGCGATCGACGTCCCGGCAAAAGCCCGACGAGAGGACATAAACTTTGCCAAGCCCATCACCTGCTTCGAGTGGCAAAACGTCTACATCTACGATTTCGCCAAGGCGAGCTTCCAGACCGATTTGGCAGCGGCGCCTAAATGGGAGGAACCGGCCGAGCGTGCCGAACTGTCCCGCGTCGCCGTCTTCCTACCACTGTTGATGGCGCTCGCGGTCGTTTATTTTTCCTTCCTGTTCCTTCGCAAACTCCGCGCTCGACGAACTCACTCATGATGGCTAAAGGTACGGTTTCACAATTTTGGAAATTTGTCGGCGGCCACGCCTATTATCAATTCTCCATTATCTATTATCCATTCTCAATTCTCCCCTTGCACCTCGCCCCGCAACTGAGCTATTTAAATTAGAGAAAAAGGAGCTAATACCATGGGCATTATCGAACGAACCTACGGCACAGCGAAGAACGCGCTGACCAATGAATTGCTAATCTCCTCAGACTCACACGTCATCGAGCCGGCAGGACTATGGCAAAAAGAACTGCCGAAAAAGTACCAAGACCGGGCACCGAACTACGGCGGCCAACGGCCTAACGATACTCCCGGTGGTGCGCAGGACAAAAACAAGCGCGTCGCCGAAATGGCCGCTGACGGCGTCAGCGCCGAAGTGCTCTATCCAACCCACGGTTTGAAGTGCTTGAGTCTCGACGATCACGACTTGGAAGGGGCCTGCTGCCGAGTTTACAACGATTGGCTGATTGACTACTGCAGCGCCGCACCCGACCGGCTCATCGGCATCGCCATGCTGTCGATGTACGATATCGATGGCGCCGTGAAAGAGCTGGAGCGTTGCCGCAAGGCCGGCATGCGCGGCTCGGTGATCTGGCAGGTGCCGCCGCCGGAGCTGCCGTTTTCCTCATCGCATTATGACAAGTTCTGGGCCACCTCTCAGGACCTCGACATGTCGGTCAACCTGCACATTTTGAGCGGGCATGGCTACAGCCGCAGCCGTTCGGTCGGTCTCGGAGATACGCCAACCGGCATGACCGCGGAGCACAATAGCGTCAACATGAAACTGTTCCAATCGGTCGATAGCCTCTACGAGCTGATCTATTCCGGCGTGTTGGAGCGCTTTCCTAAACTAAAACTTGTCCTGGTGGAAAACGAGCTCGGCTGGATTCCGTTTGTCCTGGAGCAGTGGGACTACTACTTCAAACGCCACGGCGCCAACCGCGAAGGCCTGGCCATCAAAAAACTACCCAGTGAGTACTTCCATAAACAAATCTACAC
>JAERMN010000590.1 GCA_016844625.1 Deltaproteobacteria bacterium | reverse complement strand
ACTAAATCTAATATTCCCCGCAGCTTGCTGCGGGCACCAGCAAATGGGGAATCCAAAGGGGGCGAGCATCCCCTTTGGTCGCCTGCGGGGTTAATACCCCGCAGGCGAAATGCCCCGTTTATTTGCTGAAGAGCGAAATTTTCAAAAGCCTCAAAACATCTACATTGACGCCGCCTCATCCGATTTGATAGTCATCGTGCCACAGTGGCTGTGCAGTAAATCAAGTTGCGCCGGCCACAGTGCTGTAACGATCGTAAATATCGGGCGAGAAAAAACCAGAGACGGAGGTGATTCCATGACGATGAAAGCCAGGTTGCTTAAGATGTTGACGCTTTTCGCGAGTGTCCAGGTTGGCATCTTGATTTGCTCCCCGCGGGTCGATTCCCAACCAGCCGGTATTGGTAAAAACTTCGATGAAATCGTCCGGCTAGCCAACAAAGAGGGTAGGCTGCACGTCGGTAGCGGTTTGACCTTGGAAGAAGCGCCGTTGGTGCTCAAGGGATTTAATCAAAGGTACCCGAAGATTAGAGTCGAGCTCACGCCGGTGAGCGGGACTGCTCGGGCGGAGAAACTTTTCAACGAGGTACTGGCAGGCGTGGTCGAATATGACCTCTACGATGTTCCGGCGGCGATGCAGAATCGCTTCGTCAAAGGCGGAGTCGTTACCGGCCCGATTGAATGGCGCAAGCTTGTGCCGAACATCGGCGAGCACCACATCAGTCCGGATGGATATTTCAACGCGTCGGGATTCAACTTGCGCATCATCGGCTACAACCCCACGCTGGTGCCGAAGGATCGAATCCCTAAAGACTGGTCCGATTGTCTCGATCCCTATTGGAAGGGCAAGATCGCCGTCGACGTTCATCCGCGCTTCTTGAGCGGTCTGTACAAGTCTTGGGGCGAAGCAAAGATTCTCGACTATGCGGCGCGGTTTAAAAACAACCAGCCGATCTGGAAACAAGGGCAGACGGAGGCCGTGGCGCAAGTCGCTTCCGGTGAATTCGCGATCTTGTGCGGCGCTCATTATGCTACGCTCTACTCTTTGTTGAGGAGCGATCCCAAGGCGAAGCTGGCGATGTCCTTGCCGAAAGAGGTGCCGGTCAGCTTGGGCGAAATCATGGCGATCCCGAAAGGCGCGCCGCACCCCAACGCCGCGTTGCTGCTCTCCGGCTGGCTGGCCGCTCCTGACGGCCAGAAAGCCTACGACGCCGTCGGCCGCGGCTCGCCGTTTGTCAAAGAGAGTGAGAAGTGGCGGCTGATCCAGAAGTGGGGCTCCAAGACGATCTTCGAAGGCTGGGACCGCCCAGAGTATGAACCGGGCATCATCAAAAAAATCGCCGGCGTCTGGGGCTTCCCCACGGGCAAATAGAAACAGAAGCGGGATTCGGAATAATGGCCGCAAAGAACGCAAAGGGCGCAAAACGAGACGACGGTGGTGGCATTTTTAGCCCGGTTTTATGTCGATTTGGAAAGTTTGCGCCAACCGTGCAAACGTTGCCAAACATTTTCTGCTTCTTAACTTTGCGACCTTTGCGTTCTTTGCGGCTAATAATCCGAGAGGAGTATTCATGTTAGACGGAAAATTGCGCATCGCTCCGACCTGTTATCATGTGCTGCATCTCATGCCGGTGATGTCGGCCCATGAGATGAACTTTTTTTATGACGAGGGTCTCAAAACCGCGGATGGGTCGCTCGCTTACCAGATCCTGCGCGATCCGATGGTGCCCTTCGGACTTGAAAAATTGGGAATCTCGCAGGCGATGAAGGAAAAATCTGTTGACATCGCTCTCGACGTTCAGTCCCGCACGATCTTTTTTCAACGCGCGCGCGGCGCGGATGTCTACATCATCGCCGGTTGGAGAAACCAGCACACCGCCGCCTGGGTCGGTCCGCCGCACATCAAGTCGCTGAAAGATCTTAAGGGCAAGCGCGTCGGCATCAGCGATTTCAACAGCATTCGCCACTGGGGCATCCAGATCCAATTGCGCAAGGCCGGGTTGGATATCGAGCGCGACGTCGAATGGGTGCGCTGCGGCGTGTCCACTCATCTCCTCGTCGAGGCGCTCCGGAGCGGCAAAGTAGAATGCGCGCCGGTCTCAGGCCATATGGCGGCATCGCTCCAGAAAGAGGGCTGCAACGTTCTGGTCGTGCCCAAGGACCAGTATCCGAACGGACGGCCGGAACGGATCATCGCCGCGACCGGAAAAATACTCGAAGAGCGTCCCGATCTGGTCAAGAGTTTTCTCAAAGGGCTGATTCGCTCCTATTGGTTTGTCCGCGACATGCCGAAAAATTTCGACTATCTCTACAACCTTGACAAGCGGCTGCGCCTGACTACTCCGGACCCGGAAGAGCGGATACACAATGCGAATCGCTACACGCCACTCGGTCTCGAGTCGATGCCGTTTCCACTGGATGGCCTAGCAACCGGATTCGAAGACATGCTGCGCGAGGAAGAACTGATCGGCGGCTTGAACTTCAAAGTTCCCGCCATCGAAGAGGTGTGCGCGCAGGATTTAGTCACTGAAGCTTACAAGGAGTTGAGGGGGCGCAAGGAATTGGACGCGGAGTATCAGCGTGTTCGCGCGGTGGCAGAGCGGTGTGGGTATTAGGATTTGGAGAATTAACCGCAAAAAGGCATGGTTCGACGGGGCTCACCACAGACTCCGGACACGAAGGTTTTCGTAGGGTGCGCTTCGCGCACCGGTCAGTCCCGGAATATCTCTCGCAAAGACGCCAAGGCCGCAAAGTTCGGAAAAAAGAACAGGATGGTTTGTAAAATTATCAATCTTTCGATTCCGAACTTGGCGTACTTTGCGCCTTGGCGGGAGTCAATCTCCGTGTTCGAGCATTCCAGATCACCGGAAAATTTGCGCGGCTCGCGCAAATTTTGAGATATTGCAATGCAAAGAACACAAAAAGTGCTGAGAACAATCCGAGTGTAGGGGGCGTATTACGATACGCCCTTCGGTGGCGAAACGGTCCGTTCGGGCCTGAGGAGAAT
>JAERMN010000589.1 GCA_016844625.1 Deltaproteobacteria bacterium | reverse complement strand
TAGGAGCAGGGGGTGCCGCCGGTTCTGACGGTTTGGCGGGCTCACTCTGTGGCTCCTTGGAACAACTTCCGAGCAGCGGGAATATCACCAGCAGCATCATAATAACTAACTTGCTTGCAATCATGGCACCTCTCCTGGCAAAATTGATCAAACCACTTCGCGGGCGGGGAATGAACCCCGCCCTTAAGCAAAGGGGGTGCTCGCCCGCTTTGGAAACCCCATAATTTTGTGCCCGCCTCAAGAGGCGGATTTATATAAAATTTACGACACAAGACTCGTCATCCAGCGCAAGCTCAATGCGCTTAAGCGGCGCGTTCACCGCGCAGCGCCGAACAGCCCATCGCCGCCAGCGCCATCGCGCCGCCGACGAGAAAACTAAAATTCATCGAGCGCACGAATGTCTCCGGACTCGCCGCCGTCGGCGTCGCCAGCGGATCGCCGCTGTAGTAGCGAAATGCCGTGGTCAAAAGCATGGTGCCGAGCGAAACCCCGAACGTGGTGCCCAAGCCGAACATGACGTAAATCGCGCCGGTGGCAACGCCGCGGTGCTGCGCCGGCACTGAGGTAATCATCGCCGTATGATTGGACGTAAAAAACAACGCGGTCGCCAAGCCCCAAAGCGCTAACACGCCCACTGCCGCCAACCAATGAGAGTCGGCGCGTAGGTACGATCCAAGGAAACCGGCGCCGGCGAGAAATGAGATGCCGATCGTCGCCGGTAGCCGCGGTCCGACTTGGTCCACCGCCCAACCGACCAACGGCGAGAGCGTCACGGTGAAGATCGGCGCGCTAACGAACAGTAGACCGATGAAGGACGGCTTTAGATGGAGCACGTCTTGGAGATAAAACGGCAAAAGGAAACCGATCATCACTTGGGCGATACCAACCAAAAGCAGCGCCAAACTACTCAAACTAAACATGCGGATACGGAAAAGCGACAGATCGAGGATCGGGCTCGCGGTGGTTTTCTCTCGATAGATAAACGCCGCGAAGCTAAGCATGAAAGCCGCAACGATAGCCACGCGGAGCACCGGTGTGAGCGCTTCCATGATCCGATGATCGACGCTGGCGATCAGCGTTAAGGTGGCGCCGATCAAAAGCAGCGCGCCGAGGTAATCGATACCACCGCCCTTCTCCGCCAGCGCAGATCGAGGCGGCACATTGCCTTTGATCCGGTTGATCAACGTCAGCGCCATCGCGCACATGGCGATGGGAATAAGAAAAAAGAAAATCGCGCGCCAATGAATGTACTCGATGATCACGCCGCCGATGCTCGGTCCGATCAACACGCCGGTGTGAAACGCCGTCGTCATGAATCCCTGCGCCCGCCCCGACGACTCCTTGGGCAACGCTTCGAGCGCGAGCGCGCGTCCCTGTGACTGCGTCATCGACGCGCCCATGCCTTGGAACACACGAAAGAGAATCAGCTGGGTCGCGGTCTGCGATAAGCCGCAGGCAAGCGCCGCCAAGGAAGACACCAACAACCCCAGACCAAAGAGCGTGTGCCTGCCGTAGATGTCGCCGATGCGGCCAAAAATTAATGACAGGCTGATCTGCGAAATCTGATAAGCGATCACCGCCCACGAAATACCGACAATGGTCGTCTCCAGACTATTCGCTACCGTCGGCAACGACACGGCGAAGATGCGGCTCGATGTGCCGGCGAGAAAATTACCCAGCGCCGCGTTGCTGAGCAGCAACCAGTTGATCTGCGCGGTGCTCATGACCAATGCGTCTCGACGATCTCAATCGCACAAGCCAACGCGGCTTCCACATCCCGTGCCGCGATGAGCGCGTCGGTCGACTGAGCACGCAGGTTGGGCAAACGTTGTAAGCGAGCCGCGTCCAAGCGCGGCAATACTTTCTTTGCCGCCGCCGCTGCCAGCAATTCAGTCATGCCAATTGCCGACCAAGCGGACACTTTGAGTCGCCGCTTCAACCAATCTTCTAGCGCTTGATCGCACATCACGACTACGTCACGGCCGGACAGATTCCCGGTTGACCAACCGTGCAGCGCGCGACTGAGCGCGCGGATCGCCTGGCCCTCCGGCGAATGATGGCCGTGAATACGTTCCTTCTCGGTGAGATTGGCGAAAATCGCCTGAGCATCGAAAGTCATAATCAACCTGACGCGGTCGATATGTTGTGACACAATTCACCGCAAAGTTCACGAACCGCACAAAGATTCGATCGCACCACGGAGATTACGAAGGACACGAAGGGTTCGTTAGAACTCCGACCTTCGTGCTCTTCGTGTCCTTCGTGGTGAATACAGCCTTTGCTTCTTCGGTTGTGGCTCTGCCGCGCTGGGTTCTTCGTGGTGGAATTTATATGCAGTTGACAGGACCATGGCGCAATAACTAAGGTGGCCGCCAGCAACAATTTCTATCGGAGGTCATGAAATGGAACCCCTTCCCCGTGGAGCTAATTTTCAGCGCGCACTGATGCTTTGGGAGATCGGCTTGCACATCGCCGGCAATCCCAACACACCTTACTATGGCCCGCGCGACATGTGCATTACCGTCGGCAGCGGCTCAAATGAAAACATTAAGCCGTGGCTGCGCATGTCGACCGGCTCGCCGATCCTGGCTCACGGCATTTGCCACGGTGAGCTTGAAGTCGCGATGATCAATCCCTCCGGCCTGCTCACTCAAGCCTATCGCGGCACCGGACTTTTCCCCCAGCCATTGCCGGTTAGAATATTGGCGGTCTATCCGTCGCTCGATCATTTTGTCTACC
>JAERMN010000124.1 GCA_016844625.1 Deltaproteobacteria bacterium | reverse complement strand
CAGATTCGCCTGCGCCTCGACGTAACCATCGCCGCTACTCTCAAGCACGGTAGCCGACATCAGCACGCCGTCAGGAATGTTGCCGCCGCGATTGAATAGAACGTACCCTGCCACAGTGCCGATGCTCACGAGCGCGAAGAAACCGCCAAGCGATGCCCGTGCGGATAAACGCTTGCGCTGCCAGAGCCAAACGATCCCGCCGGTGCCAAATAGGTAGAGAATCATCGCGAGAAACATCGAGCCGGAGGGCACGTAGGTCGAGATAAACGTCGGGCTGGCGATCAGCTGAGCGAACACCGCGTCGTTCCATTCGCTCCGCACCGGCGCATCCTCGGCGCCCGCCGGCGCAAGCAATGTCTGCAAATATTTCGGCAACCCATCCCACTGCGCCAACGGCGGACGGCCGATATCCAAGGCGAAATAGATTATGCGTCCCCGGCCCCGGCTGGCCTCGACTAACACCGGCAGGCCATCGCTTTCGGCTAGCACCTTGCCATTCACCAGCGTCGACTGCTGCGCCCAAACGCCGCCGAGCGCCGCGCTGCGCTCACCTTTGCCCGCACTCGGCTTGAAAGTGATACGCTGGGTACCGGTGACCCGCACCGGCAGAAAACGGCTGAGCGCCGCGTCTTGGTAGAGCGCAAAATTGAGGCTGCCGATGATCACCATGCGGCCGCCAGAACTGAGCCAAGTATCGAGGGCGGCGAGCTGTGCGCGGGACAAATCGCGCATCGACTGATCGTAGAGAATCACGTGCGACACGCCGAGCAGCGCGCGCGGGTCCGCCGCCAGCTCGCTAGGTGATAGCGCGACGAGCCGGCTCTGGCCGGTGGCGGTCGCGATCGGCGGCAACAAACTGCTCTCGCTCAGAAACAGTAGCAGCGGTGTCGGCGAAAAATAGCGGCGCAGATCGAGCTCGCGCTTGGCTCCACCCGTGGGACTGGAAAAAGTAATCGTCAGCGGCCGGCTAATGAAATCGGGATCAACGGTGAGTTGTATGGACTTACGCGACTGCGCCGCGAGAAAAACTTCGCGTCGGTAGTTGACCGCGAACGGCGCGCCGCCTTTGGTCGCGCCGCCCTTCCAAACCTGCACTGCCAAAACGCCCTCGGCCGGACGGCCGCTATTGTTTAGCTCGATCTCTAGTGGAAACGGCCGGCCCAGCTGAAACACGCCGTGGAAACCGACGCGCGGTTCGATCAGAATTTCCGCACTGGCTGGCACACACGAAAAGCTGATGATAGAGAAAGCCACGAGCAGCGCCGTCAAGAGCGACGGCACTGCTTGGATTAAGCAATAATGGCTAGAGTGGGTGAGTTGCTGCGGCGCGCGCCGATGCGCCGTTGGGGGAATTTCGGGTGCAGCCTTGGCGGCTGAAAAGGGCATGCTGCCTTTCCAGAACGGCCCGCCCCACTGGCACCGGCGATCTAGTCGATATAGTCGACGCTCAGTATGTCGAAAGTACGGACGCCGGTGGGGGTGCGGACCTGAACTTCTTCTCCCTCGTTCTTGCCGATCAATGCCCGCGCGATGGGAGAGCTAATGGAAATCTTACCGTTCTTCGGTTCCGCCTCGTGATCGCCGACGATTTGATATACCACCTTATCGCCTGTGTCACCATCGGCGAGCGACACCGTCGCGCCGAACACCACTTTGTCGCCGGAAAGCTTGGAAACGTCTATGACCTGGGCCCGCGCGATTTTATCTTCGATCTCGCGGATCTGCCGATCGAGCAGCGATTGGCGCTCCTTGGCGGCGTGAAATTCGGCGTTCTCCGAAAGATCGCCATGCTCGCGTGCTTCTTCGATATCGTGAATATTCTTCGGCCGCTCAATGCTCTTTAAACGCTTCAATTCATCCATCAAAAACTGGTAACCCTTGCTGGTCATCGGCACGCTTGCGTCTGCCATGAATCAACTCCAAGACAAAATAAAAACCCCTCGGAATCGCTCCCGAGAGGTCTTCAAAAGACTGTTGGACTTGCCAAGCTGTTAACTTCTATAAATATACTACCATCGGCGCGGCCTAAATCAACTCCTGCGCAGGGCTGTCATTTTGAAATTTGTAATTTGCCATACCTCGCGCGGCGAGGTCATCAGGCGCGCTTGTTGGGCCCAAACACATGGCAGGAGACACCGTGGCCATCGGCGGCAAAGTCTAATGTCGGCTCGCTCTGGCTGCACAACGCTTCGCGGTAGGAACAGCGCGGGTGGAACGTACAACCCGACGGCGGGTTCACCGGACTCGGCACGTCGCCTTCGAGCACGACGCGCTCTTTCTTGCGCGACATATCGGGGATCGGCACGGCGGAGAGCAATGCACGGGTATACGGGTGTTTGGCGTCACGGTAAATCGTGTCGCTCTTGGCGATCTCGACGACCTTGCCGAGATACATGATCGCGACTCGATGGCTGATATGCTCGACGACCCGTAGGTCGTGGGAAATGAATAAATAGGTCAAATGCATCTTCTCTTGCAGCTCCTGCAAGAGATTAATGATCTGCGCTTGAATGGAAACATCGAGCGACGACACCGGCTCGTCGCAAACGATGAACTTGGGGCTCACGGCCAAGGCACGGGCGATGCCGATGCGCTGGCGCTGGCCGCCACTGAACTCGTGCGGGTAGCGGTCGTAGTGATCTTCACGCAGGCCGACTTGATGGAGCAGCTCCAACACCCGGTCGCGCTTGGCTTTGCCCTTGGCGAGCTTGTGGATTTCTAGACCTTCGCCGACGATATCGCCGACTCTCATGCGTGGATTGAGCGAGGCGTAGGGATCCTGAAAAATGATCTGCATCTGGCGCCGCATGTCGCGCAGCTCGCGCTGCGGCATCGCCAACAGATTCTTGCCGAGAAAATTCACCTCGCCGCTGGTGGGCTCGATGAGCCGCAGAATAGCCCGGCCTAACGTCGACTTGCCGCACCCCGATTCGCCGACTAGACCGACGGTCTCGCCTTCGTTGATCGTGAGGTCAACGCCGTCAACGGCTTTGACCGCGCCCTTGCCGCGCGAGAAAAAACCTTCGCCGACGGGGAAGTGTTTCTTCAAGTTGCGAATCTCTAATAGGCTCATCAGTCAGCTCAATTCAAAATGCCGATTGCACATTAAACGAAGCCACTTCGCGGGCGGGGATTTAACCCCGCCGCTATTTAAATATCGCAAAGGGGATGCTCGCCCCCTTTGGAAACCCCAAAATTTTGTGCCCGCCTCAAGAGGCGAGGTTAACATAGAATGCAAAAGGCACAATCCCGAGACCCGGCCCCCTATTTTGAGTTTTTCATTTTCCATTTTGCACTTTGGATTGATTGCTTTCGCCTCAGCTCGGCCGCACTTCGTCATGCGGGAAATGGCACGCCACCGTATGCCCAGGCTCTTTCTCAACCAGCTCCGGTTCGCTCTGAGCGCAAGCATCCGCCGCCCTCGGACAGCGGTCGCGGAAACGGCAGCCGCTCGGCAAATTGAGCGGACTCGGCACGACGCCCGGGATCGCATCTAATCGATGTTTCTTCGCGCCACCGGTGCGCGGCAGGGAATTGAGCAGACCGACGGTATAGGGATGAAACGGTTTAGTAAATATCGCCTCGGTGTTCGCCCGCTCGACGATCTTGCCGGCATACATAATCGCGACATCGTCGGCTTGCTCGGCGACCACGCCCAAATCATGGGTGATCAAGAGCAGCGCCATGCCCCCGATCTTCTGCTGCAGCTCTTTCATCAGTTCGAGTATCTGCGCTTGAATCGTCACATCCAGCGCCGTGGTCGGCTCGTCGGCGATCAGAAGCGAAGGATTACACGACAAGGCCATGGCGATCATGACGCGCTGGCGCATGCCGCCGGAGAGCTGGTGCGGGTAAGAATCGACGCGCGACTCGGGATCGGCGATGTTGACCAAGCGCAACATTTCAATCGTCTTGGCGCGGGTCTCTTTTTTGCCCAATCCCTGATGCAGTTTGATCGCTTCGCCGATCTGGTTGCCCACTGTGAACACAGGATTGAGCGAGGTCATCGGCTCCTGGAAGATCATCGAAATCTCGTTGCCGCGGATTTTCCGCATCGCTTCATTGCCGAGCTTGAGCAGATCCTTGCCGCGGTAGAGAATCTCGCCGCCGACGATTTTCCCCGGCGGCGACTGGATCAGACGCATGATCGAGAGCGACGTAACGCTCTTGCCGCAGCCCGATTCACCGACCAGACCGAGAGTCTTGCCTTCGCCAATCTCGAAGCTGATGCCGTCGATGGCGCGCACTTCACCTTCCGGCGTAAAAAAAGAAGTCTGGAGATTTTTAACCTGGATTAGATCAGCCATGTTGACGATGACGATTTAGTTAGATTTTTACCTTTTGAATTTTGAACAGAACGAGTTTAAGAAGCGTCTCGCGCCAAAACGCCAGCGCAACAAATCTGAAATTCGAATAGCGAAATCCGAAACGGGCCCGTTTAGAATTTGCTGCTTTGTGATCATTTGAGTTTGTTTCGATCCGCGGGGCCGCTTTAGGATTTCGAATAGGGGATTTGACGCTTTGTTTTCGCGCGCGTCGTCTCTTTGCCGATTCCATGAACTAAATATCAACCGCGAATTTCAAACTATTTCAGTTAGCGCTTATGTTGTACGGCCTCCGCGCCCTTGATTCAACATCCGCGGGTCCAAAATATCGCGAATTGCATCTCCCATAGCATTAAATCCTGAAACTGCCAACATGATCAGCAATCCGGGAAAGATCGCCAGGTGTGGGTACAACGCAAATAAGGCCCGCCGGCGCGCAGCATGCCGCCCCAGGTCGGCAAGGTCTAATCGACGCCGAGACCGAGAAAGCTCAAACTCGCTCCCGCGGTGATCGCCCGCTGCCGCCTCTTCGGCGTCGAAAAGTTCGAAGACCTGTTCAAACCCTGGTCGCAGCTCTCATTGAAGGATCAAGGCTGGCTCGACAAGCCATCGTGTCCGATGCTGATCGTCAACGGCAAAGAAGACCTGCAAACCCCGATCGCCGATCTCTATATCTTGCTCGAATACGGCGCACCCAAGTCAGCGAGAGTCTTCCCCGGCGGTCACATGGGTCAAACGCCGCAAACCTTTCCGACGATCGTCAATTGGCTAAAGAACGAATTGAGCTAAATGTGATCGTGGTATTCATTCTCTCGTTGGCAATTAGTTTCAACATCGCGTAAATTCTGCTTAAGTTACTCGATGCGCTTTTTCTTCAAGCTGATATTCCTGCTCATTCTATTAGCGCCCCTGGCGCTAATCGGCGCGGCATTTTTAACCGTCGATATTCAGCCGACGGTCAGCCGCGCGGCTGAAGTCACGCCCGCCAGCATCGAGAGAGCCAAACATATTCTCGACCAAAACGATCCGCGCAAACTTAAATCCGGCGCCCGGCGCACGGTTTCGATCAGCCAAGGCGATCTCGATCTCGCCGCCAATTACCTCGCGCATCAATACGCCCGCGGCAGCGCGCGGGTGGCGCTCAAAAATCGCGCCGTCGAGATCAGTGCGAGCCTGCGCCTGCCGCTGATACCCATCGGCCTCTATCTAAACTTCGACACACTGTTGGTGCAAGATCGGTCGCAGTTGCGCTGGGAACAGCTGCGCATTGGCCGACTCTCCCTGCCGCCCCAGCTCGCGTCTTGGCTTGCATCGCGCGCCCTCGCTCTCGCGTTTGGCGCCGTCGATCTCAACTCTTTTGCCCAAGTGATGAAGCAAGTCAGCGTCGAGCAACGGCGGGTCGCGCTCACCTATGAGTGGCAGACTGACTTGCCGGACAAACTCCGCGCTGTTTTACTCCCGCCTGACGAACAAGTTCGTTTGAGAGTTTACCAAAAGCGATTAGCAGAAGTTACCCAAGCGCTGAAATCCGGGAATGTTTCGATTATCGAATTTCTCGCGCCCCTGTTTAAACTCGCCGCCGGGCGGTCTAGTCAAAACCCTGCCGCGGCGGAGAACCGTGCCGCGATTTTTGTCTTAATGATCTATATCAATGGCGGCAGTCTGGACAAAATCCTGCCCGATGCGAGGAGCTGGACCCGTCCCAGCCAACGTGGCGTGACCCTTAGCAAGCGCGATGATTTCGCCAAGCATTTCATCGTTTCCGCGGCTTTGGCCGCCAACGCCGGCGGTCCGCTGGCCAACGCCGTCGGCCTTTACAAAGAGATCGCCGACTCGCGCGGCGGCAGCGGCTTTTCGTTTAACGACATTGCCGCCGACCGCGCCGGCACGCGCTTCGGCGAATACGCCGCAAACCGCGCGTCAGCAAAACCTCTACAACAAAAACTCGCCGCTGGTTTAAGCGAAAAGGGCATCATGCCCGACACCGCCGACCTGCCGGAGGACATGCAAGAGACGGAATTAGAGCGCGTCTTCGGTGGCGTCGATGGGCCGGAATACAAAATGATGATGGCGGAGATTGAACGGCGCATCGCGGCGTTGCCGCTGTATCGGTGAGAGCTTAAGGTCGGCCTACAGGAGGGTTGCACTCCCTCGCTGTGAGTCGAACTGAAAATCCGTCCTGCCGGTGAAAACCGGCATCCAGATTTTATTGGTTCGTTTTCAAAAAACATCGATTCCGGCCTGCGCCGGAATGACGGAAAGGACCTCAAATTGTGATTAATAGATTCACAATTCTACGACTGGTAGCCGAGGGTAGTTCAGGTTTGATCGAAACCTATTGCGCCGCATACGTCTTCGCCAGGCCGTCGATGAAACCGCTCGCATCTAATGGTTTCAAAATCCGGTCGTCGACCATCGCTTCGACTGTGAATTTTTCTATCGCTGGATTGCGGATTTTCATCAGCCGTTGAATGTTGGGCAGACCATCGACGACGGGAAACGGCTTGCGCTCGATACCATTGATGACGTCGAGTTAACCTTCTTCCGCGACAACGGTGTCGTTGAGCTTGAGCCGTTTCATAATCGTCGCGACTACCGCCGGCTTGTTCCTCGGCGACAAGCAAAACGCGATGCTTTCGAGCAAACCTTTGAGCACGCTTTCGATCAAATCGCGCCGATCGCGCAGCGTGCTGCCGCGCGCCACCAGTCCTTGCGATGAAAAAGGAATGTTCGCTTTTCCCAGTTCGGCGAGGACGTTGAAACCCTTTTGGCGCAGGCACCGGCTAAACACACCGTCGAGCACGGTCATGTCGATATGACCGGCTTCGAGCGCCTGGGTCGCCACCGTCTGGTCGCCGATGACGAGGAAAGTAATTTTGGCGCGCTCCGGCTCTAAACCCAAATATTCCAAACCCAGCATCGCGCCCATCCAGACCGTGCCTGCCAGCGTCTGCACGCCGACCTTACTTGCCGCGCAAATCTTTCGCCGTCTTGATGTTCGGCGCCGCCACCCCATCCTAGCCAAGTCGGTTGGTGAGCGTCGCCACGGTCTTCAAATCCGCGCCGCCGGTCACCGCGGTCAGCACCGTCGTGCCGCCGGTGTAGGCAGCATGCACGTCGCCGGCGGTAAGCACGGCAACCAACACTGGTGCTTGGCGAATGAAGATTGCGTTCGCCGTCACGCCATGCTTGACGAAAAAACCGTAATCCTCCGCAATCCAAAGCGGCGCCACCCGCGCATTGAGCGCGGCGTGACCGATGACGGCTTTACGCGTCGGTGTTGCCGAATGGGATTCGGACCCAAATGCGAACGCTAGAACAATCGTCAACCAGAACGGAACAAGCTTGAGCTTAGGTTGCGTTCTATCAGATTCAAACGCTTTGAACGACTTGAACTATTTGAACGGTTTGACCGGCCTTCGGCCTATTTTTGAAATTGTTCTTTGGGAAAATTCGCCGTCGCCATCACGCCGCCGTCGACGATCAGCGGATGGCCGATGATAAAACTGGAATCATCGCTGACCAGGAATAATGCCGCCTTCGCCTGATCGTCAGCCGTACCGAGACGGCCGGCAAGGTTCTGAAACGTCCGGCTGCCGGTCACGTCGTCGTCGTAACCCACCGGC
>JAERMN010000588.1 GCA_016844625.1 Deltaproteobacteria bacterium | reverse complement strand
CTGTTCAAACCGTTCAAATAGTTCAATCCGTTCAAACCGTTTTTCAGTCGTAACTCTTATCTGTCGGTTTGAACCACTGGAACGGTTGGAACGGCTTGAACGGGCGCGCCGAGCGTCAAGCGCGCGGCTTGCGCCAGAGGGAGGCGAGCCAGGGTTGTTGCTCGCGGGGCAATCCCTGGGGACGGTAGTAGTGGCGGATCTCCTTGAAGCCCGCGCCGGCCAGCAATTCCTGCCAGCGTGGCCAATCGTGGTAGCAACCGTAGCGCTCGGCGCTCCAGCCTTCCTGGTTTTCGCCGCGCGGATTGGAGCTAAACAGCACGCCGTTGACTTTTAACGCCGCCCAAAGCTCGCGCAGCACGCGTGGCAATTCTTGGCTCGGTACGTGAAACAACGAGGCGTTGGCGAAAATGCCGTCAAAGATTTCCGCCGGTAGAGCGAGTTTGAGAAAGTCCTGGTGCCAAACTTCACAGCCGCTGTATTGGCGCGCCATCGCGACGAAGCGCTCGGAGCCTTCGAGGCCGATCGCTTCATGTCCCAAATCTTTAAATACTTTTAAATCGCGCCCCGGGCCGCAACCGAAGTCGAGGATGCGAAAGGGCGGTGCGCCGAGCAAGCTTTGCAGGAGCGCATCAATATTCTGGCTAACATCATGATCGCGGGTGTCGCGCCAAAAGCTGTCGGCATGCTGACCGTAGTGGTTGAGCGTGCCCGAGGAAGTTTGCCCGAGTTCTTGGTTTGAAAGCTTGACGGCCATAACCAGTAGCGCTTTTGCGGATCATGGCAACTAACGCGATCGGATTCAATGCGCCGTGGTGCCGCTCTTCGGCGGCAGAAGGCCGGTTAAAAATCATATCCTTCCCAAAGCTCGGGGGGCGGGTTCTGTCGGCGCGGGTCAACATCCTGTTGGTTACGGTAGAAGATTACGGTGGTGAGCTTGGCGGATTGTAGCTGGCCTTGCGGGTCCCAATACTCGATGAACAAGCGGTCGGCTTGTTTATGCAAGCGTTTAAGGCTGCCGTTTTTTTTGTCGACGATGGCGCCCATGGTCCGAAGCCTCTCGGAGAGGCTGTAAGCGTCCGCCCGGCGAGAATTTTCCTCTCGATTGGCGCCGTATAGGCTATCCAGGCGTTCTATTTCATCGGCGTCATAAGTCCGCGCAAAGCAGGCCGGTGGCTGCAATTCTTCAGCGGCGGCCGCCGAGGCTTTGCGCGCTACCCTTCGCCAAATTCGATTGAGAAACGTTTCTCTAATTGCCTCAAAGGGATTGGGATGGCATTGCCCTTGAACCTCGAAAATTACTCCGTCCGTTGTGATTTCAAGGGTTCTGGGAAAGAAGCCAGCCAGGTCTTGGCCGATCACCCGCAATATTCTGCCATAAGTCGCGACAGCGGGGTTCGAGTCGCGCTGTGCGACCTGCTGGGTGGCGGCGGGATTCGAAGACATTGCACCATTTTAAATGTCTATGGCGGCGCGGTAAAGAAAATTTTTGCCGAGCGGCAAAAAAGTTGGTTCTTCAGGCTTTCGTGTGAATCACTGCGGAAACCAAGAGGGCGGGTTTCAAACCCGCCCCTACGAATCCCGATTCCTTTTTTGCGCCCTTTGCGCTCTTTGCGGTAAAATCTCTTCTCTTTTCCGGTTCTGACTATGCCACGATATCTCGGTGATGGGCTGCTTCAGCGTTTCCGGCGCTCTTGTACATCGGGATTTAGCAGCGGCGGGGGTTTGCCGTCCAGATAGTGGAGTATATTCGTCAGCGCCTGTTCGTAACGCTCGCTGAGGATCTCCACCGTGGCGTAACCGCGGTGCGACATGAGAACGGCGTTATCGAAGCGGCGCAGCGGATGATCCATCGGCAACGGCTCGATGTCATAGACGTCGAGCCCGACGCCGCCGAGCTGACCGCTGGCGAGGGCTTCGAGCATCGCCCGCTCATCGATGATTGGGCCGCGCCCGGTGTTGATCAGATAGGCGCCGCGTTTCATCGAGGTGATTTCTTTTTTGCCAATTAAGCCGACGGTTTGGGCGTTGAAGTTAACATGGACGGTGACGATGTCGGATTCCTTCAACAGCGTTTCCAGCGGGACACTTTCGGCGCCGACTTCGGCTGCTTTGTCCGGGGTCAGGGTGCGCGACCAGGCGAGGACTCGGGTGTTGAAAGCCTTCATGATGCGCGCGACTTCGTTGCCAATACGCCCGAGGCCCAAAACGCCGACGGTCTTGCCTTCGAGCATTATGCCGGTCAACGCCGGCCAGATCTCCTCGCGCATGCGTAGGTTGACCTGCGGAATTTTCCGCATGAGCGCCAGGATCAAGCCGACTGTTAGTTCTTTTACCGTCGTGCCGCTGTCGCTGGGTGTTCCGGAGATGGCGATGCCTCGCTTAGTGGCACTCGCTAAATCAAGGTGGCGGCTCGTGCGTCCCGTTTGCGAGATGAACTTTAAATTGGGCAATTGGCCGTACTCTCGGTCGCTGAAGCGGGTGCGTTCGCGCATGAGCAAGAGCGCGTCGAAGTCGCGCAACTGCTCGACGATCTTGTCGCTTGAGTCGAGCCGCTCACCGAGGATGGTAATGTCCGCGCGTGCCTTGAGTTTCTGATACGCCGGCACGGTTTCAGCGATCTTCTCGAAGTCGTCGAGGATCGCCACTTTAAAATTCGTGTTTGCCATCGTTGCCGTCCAATCGTTCTAGAAGTTCAACTTGTGGGACTTGATGTGGTTTTTACATTCGCGCTATTTGCAATTAAAAGGC
>JAERMN010000123.1 GCA_016844625.1 Deltaproteobacteria bacterium | reverse complement strand
GCTCGTCTTCCATGCCGGCGGTAAACTCGACGTTGAGAATATCGGGAAAACTTTCGACCAGTAAATCCGTCACCAAAACGCCCAAATCGGTCGGCACCAGTTGGCGGCTTTCGTTTTGCGACACATACTCGCGGTCGAGAATGTTGGAGATGATCGCCGCATAGGTCGACGGCCGGCCGATGCCGTTCTCGTCGAGCTCTTTAATCAGCGAGGCCTGAGTGAAACGCGGCGGCGGCTGGGTAAAATGCTGGCGCGGCTCCATCGACAGAAGTTTTAAGATATCGCCCTTCTGCAAGTTGGGCAGCACGCCGCCTAGATCCTGCGAGTCGTCATCTTCCTCGTCTTCGCCGTTGGCCTGCGCCGCGCGCTCGTCGCGCCCCTCGGTGTAAAGCTTCATGAACCCGTCGAACTTGATCTGTTGTCCGGTGGCGCGAAACACCGCCTCTTTGACTGGAATCTCGAAAGCGGTTTGATCGTACACCGCCGGCACCATCTGGCTAGCGACAAAGCGATCCCAGATCAGCGAATAGAGTTGAAACATGTCGCGCCGCAAATAACGGCGCAGGCGCTCAGGCGAATACTCGAGCGAAGTCGGACGAATCGCCTCATGGGCATCCTGGGCGCCTTTTTTCGAACGAAACGAATTCGGTTTATCAGGCAGATAGTTTTTGCCGTACTGGGTTTGAATATGCTCACGCACGGCGGCGAGCGCATCGTTGGAGACGCGCGTCGAATCGGTACGCATGTAAGTGATCAAACCCACCGAGCCGTCGCTGCCAAGCTCCACGCCTTCGTAGAGCTGCTGCGCCAGATGCATGGTGCGCTTGGGCTGAAAACCCAACTTGCGCGCTGCTTCCTGCTGTAATTTGCTCGTGACAAACGGCGGCGTCGGATAACGGCGGCGCTCTTTTTTCTCGACCTCGCCGATCACCCAGGGCGTGTTGTCGAGCGCTTTGACGATTTCTTGAACGCCCGTTTCATTCTCCAAGCGGAATTTTTTTATGTCGACCTTCTGGCCCTGCCACTGCGCCAGCTTGGCCTTGAAGGACGGCGGCAGACGGCCTTCCAACAACGCTGTCAACGACCAGTATTCCACCGGCTCGAAGGCGCGCACTTCTTTTTCCCGTTCGCAGACCAAGCGCACCGCCACCGACTGCACCCGCCCGGCGCTCAGACCGCGCCGCACCTTGGTCCATAGTATCGGACTGATCTTGTAGCCGACCAAACGGTCGAGCACGCGGCGCGCCACTTGGGCGTCGAATTTGTTGCGATCAAGCGCCTGCGGATTGGCGATCGCTTCTTGCACCGCTTTTTTAGTGATCTCGTTGATCATCACCCGATACACGCGCTTGTGATTCTTGACCACATGATCGGCGATATGACAGGCGATCGCTTCCCCCTCGCGATCCGGGTCGGAGGCGAGATAGATATTTTCCTTGCCCTTGGCTGCCTTCTTGAGCTCGTTGATGACCTTTTGCTTGGATAGAATGTGGCCGACCGACGCTTTGACTTGAAAATCCCGCCCCAAATACTTTTCCAAGGTCTTGGCCTTGGCCGGGGACTCAACAATAACTAGATTCTTTGCTGCCATAGCCTTAATTCATCCTAAGATTTCCAGATGCATTGATTTAATTCGTTCTCTCGGCAGCGTATCTTTTCCCCGGCAATTGCCGGACATAACCTTGCAACTCCAACTCCAAGAGAATCTCCAAAACCCGCTGCGCTAAAAGACCGCTGCGCTCTATCACTTCATCGATTTGCAGTGAACCCGCTTCGAGCAACGCAAAAACTTTCCGCGCCGCCGCGCTGGCACTTTGCGGCAAAGCCAACGGTGCCGCGTTCGCCGCGTCGCCGCGGCTCAAAAGCTGCGGCGCGATCTCTTCGAGAATGTCATCGACGTTCTCAACCAATTTAGCACCCTGGCGAATCAAGCGGTGCGCGCCGCGGCTTCGGCTCGCGCCGACTTCACCAGGCACGGCGAACACTTCGCGCCCCTGCTCGACCGCTAACGAAGCGGTAATTAACGAGCCGCTTTTCTCCGTCGCTTCGACCACGACCACGCCGAGCGACAAACCGCTGATCAGACGATTGCGCGCCGGAAAATGAAACGCCATCGGCCGCGTGCCGATCGGCAACTCGGAAAGCACCGCGCCGTTGTTGCTGATACGCTGATAAAGTTTGTCATGTTCCGGCGGATAAGCGCGTTCGACGCCGGAGCCTAATACCGCGATCGTTCGTCCGCCGGAATTTATCGCCGTCTCGTGCGCCATGCCGTCGATGCCGCGCGCCATGCCGCTCACCACGACGAATCCCGCCGACGCCAAGCCGCGCGCCAGATCGCGCGCCACTCTCCGGCCATAGTCGCTGGCACTGCGCGAACCGACGATCGCCACAGCCTTGGTGTCGTCAGCGCGAAGCTCGCCTTTAACGTAAAGCACCGGCGGCGGATCGGCGATCGTTCTTAGGCGGGCCGGATAACTTGGGTCGGTAAACGCTATTAAGGTAACGCCGGCGGCGCGGATGCGGCTCAATTCATTCTCGATTTCGGCCCATTCATCAAAGTGAACCAAGCTATCGATCGCTTCGCCACGCAAGTCTTCTACCGCTTCAAGCTCCGACCTGGACGCGGAAAATGCTTTGGTCGGATCGCCCAACTGGCCGGCGAGTTTCTTGAAGCTCACGCAGCCCAAACCCTTGACACGGCAAAGCGCGAGCCATGGCGCGTAATCGTTACCCATCGGCACCGATGAAGAATATCCTTGCGTTGAAGTTAAGGATGCCTCAATCATACTCGTCTACGCTTTGTCAAACACGGCGCGTAACCTGGTTGCCAAACACGGCCAGACCAAACAAGTTAGAAATGATAAGGTAATTTATCGCTGAAGGCTAGAAGGGCGACTTAGAAGGGCTTGGAAGTCATCCCCTGTTTGTCGACGAAGCGTTTGTTTTTGCAAAACTTTCTGCCCATTCCAAGATTCTTTTTTCCCATGCAAAAACGCGCGCGAAAACGCCGCTACGGTAGTCGCGGTGAAGACAGATGACAGGGCATGAAGATCGGCCGGGATCGCGCGCCTGCGGCTTGCTTACCGCGCGCCCGCGCGCCGCAAAGACTGGATTACGCCACCTGCTACGCGCCGACGACGATGTTTCAGAGCTGCGTCATCGGCGCGGCTTTTCTCGCGGCGGCGCGGCTTCGCGGCGCGCGCGTAAAAAGAACCGAATCGGCGCGTGCTCCAAGCCGAGATGCTCGCGGAGCTGCCCGGTTAAGTATTTCTGATAGCTCGCCGGCACGGCGTCGGGTATGTTGACGAAGAAAGTAAACGTCGGCGGCTGTGTGCCGGTCTGTGTGCCGTAGTAAAACTTCACCGACCTGCCGTGAAACAATGGCACCGTGTGAGCTTTGACGATGCGCTGCAGCGCTTGGTTTAACTGCGACGTCGAAACTTTGCGCCGGTAAGCCCGGACAACGTGTGCGGCGGTTTCAAGCATCTTACGCACGCCAAAACCGGTGGCCGCGGAAATGAACGTAATCGGCGCGAAATCCAAAAACGACAACCGATAGTTCACCTCCTCGCGGTACTTACCGGCGTCGCTGCTATCCTTTGACACCAGATCCCATTTGTTCACGGCTAGGAGCAACGCTTTGCCGCGCTGCACCGCGTAACTCAAAATTTGCGCGTCTTGATCGGTGACGTTTTCCGGGCCGTCGATCACGTGGATGATCAAATCGCCGCGTTCCACCGCCTTGAGCGATTGGCTGACGCTAAACCGTTCGATGCGGTCGTCGATGCGGGCTTTACGGCGAATGCCGGCGGTGTCGATCAGTACACAGGGCTCGCCGAGTAACGCGAACGGCGTGTCCAAGGAATCCCGCGTCGTCCCCGGCGTCGCATCGACCACCGAACGCTCGAAGCCGAGCAAACGGTTGATCAACGTCGACTTGCCGACGTTAGGTCGTCCGACCACGGCGACTCTGAGCGGCTCGACCGTTTTTCTTTCTGGCCCGGTAGCTTGTGGTTGGACTTCTTCCGGTTCGTCGCTCGCCACATCCGCCGGCAGCGCCGGGAAGTGTTGGCTCACATCGTCGAAAAGCTCGCCAACACCGAGCCCATGTTCGGCCGAGATCGAATAAAGCCGCTCGATACCGACGCCATAAAACTCATAGAGATTGTCGGCGCGCTGGCGCGAGTCGAGCTTGTTGACCGCGTAGAGCACCGGCTTTTGCGCCTTGCGCAAAAACTCCACCGCTTCGCGATCCAATGGATTGAGCCCGCTCTTGCCATCGAACAGAAACACCACGACATCGGCTTCGGCCACGGCCAAGCGGCTCTGCGACTGCACGCTGGTTTCGAGATTGCCGTCACTGTCTGAATCCAAACCGCCGGTGTCGATGAGCCGATATTTCCGGCCGCTCCAATCGGCCTCGGCATAATTACGATCCCGCGTCACACCGGGGAGATCGTCAACAATCGCCCGCCGCTCGCCCACCAGCCGGTTAAACAACGTCGACTTGCCGACGTTGGGCCGTCCAACGATGGCGACGATCGGCAACTTACGCGTGATATCCCGCACGAGGGGAGACAGGTCGGTGGCAGGCCGATTCATCTTGGCGAGTTTCTTCGAGCTTTTCGTCTGACTTTCCTTGGCGGTTTGTCCAGCCTGGGCAAATTTTCTCTTGGCTGCCCCCGCCCGCGATCGCAGCGGAACCGCAACCACAGTGGGGTGCCCCGGCAAATTAGATTTCTTTTTGCGGACTTTGCGATCTTTGCGGCGAAGATTTTTTTGACTTCTCACAGGCCCATCTCGGTCAGTAGATTAGGATTGAGCGTCCAGTTGGCATCGACGCGAATAAACAATTCGAGAAAAACCCGGCAAGCGAAAATCTTTTCCAGCTCTTCGCGCGCCTGTTGGCCGATTTCCTTGAGCATGGCGCCACGTTTGCCGATCAAAATCCCCTTGTGCGAATCGCGCTCGGTGTGGATCGTCGCCGAGATCACGATTAGATTCTTCTCTTCCTTCTCGGTGAACTCGTCAATCGTGACAGCGACGCCATAAGGAATTTCTTGGCGGGTTAGATTAAAAACTTTCTCGCGGACGATCTCCGACGCGAGAAAGCGCTCGGTCTGATCGGTGTACTCGCCGCCGGTGAAAAACGGCTCGCCTTCGGCCAACCATTTTTCGACGATGTCCAAGAGAATCGGCACGCCGTCACCCTTGAGCGCGCTCACCGGCACGATTTCTTTTCCAGGCAATAGCTGAGCGCAGCGTTCCATCAGCGGCAGCAATTTGCCCTTGGAGACCAGATCGATCTTATTGATAAGAATCAGCACCGGCGTCTCGACGCCGGTGAGCGTCTCGGCGATGCGTTCTTCTTCCTGCTTGATTCGATCGTGAGCGTCGAGCACCCAGACGACACCGTCGACCTCGTCGAGGGTCTGCAGCGCGGTGTCGACCAAGCGCCGGTTGATGATGGAATGGCCCTGATGGATTCCCGGCGTGTCGAGAAAAACGATCTGCGAAGTTTCCGTCGTGCGGATCCCGGTGATGCGGTTCCGCGTGGTCTGCGGCCGGGGCGACACGATGGCGACTTTCTCGCCGAGGATTTGATTGAGCAAGGTCGACTTGCCGACGTTGGGCCGCCCGATGATGGCGATGTAGCCGGAGCGAAACGGCGCCGCGCTTTTTTCCTTGTGCTTACTTTCTGCCTCTGCCATAAATCCAACTTGAAGTGAAACGCATTATGACACGCTCGACCGTTGGATCAAGGTAGACGATTCGAGCGGCACTATAGTGCTACATGGAGTTCAAATTCACCCCGCTAATGAAGCAGCGGCTCACCCGCCGCGCTTCTGAGATGATCGAGCATTCGCTGCGCTATTTTCCAGAACTGCAAGATAGTACGATCACCATCGGTTACACCCGCAAGCACTTGGGCAGCGCGACAGTTATTTATCGAAAAGGAATTATCTCGCGGCTGATCATTCGCTTGAAAGTGCGCAGGCTGACCTACCAAACCATCGGCCATGAGCTGACGCACTTGATTCAAGGCTTAGGCCGCGGCAATCTCACCGCGCCACGTGCGACCGATCCCGACAGAATCCCCTCCGGCGAAACTCAATGCGACATCTGGACGCTCGCCCGCGACCCGCTGTTCTGCGACGACCCACCGACCTATATCAAAATGCCGCGCGTCATGCGCGAACGCTGGCCGGATTATGCCGAATCGGTGCGCGAACTCTGCGTCGCTGCCATCGAAAAACGCCACACCCAGCGCCAATACATCCGCTGGCTAGAGCAGAAAATCCGCGAGTTGGGGAAAGCTCCGAAGCGCGAGAAATCAGCTTGCCCGGCGCAATTATTCCTGCCGTTCGTGATTTAATTTTGCGCTCTTTGCGCTCTCTGCGATTAAGTTTTCGAATCGGAAACTTCTTCCTATGTGACCGTTGTACTAGGCCCTTTGTGGTTGTTTCGCCTACGCCTTCAAAATCCCATCGATCTCTTTCAGCCGCTCGGCGGTCAGATGCCAATCCGCCGCTTTCACGTTGCTGGTCACATGCTCAACCTGCTTCGCTCCGGTGATGACCGAGCAAACCTTTGGCTGAGCCAGCAACCACGCTTGCGCCAACTCATTCACGGCGCGGCCATGATCCTTGGCCCACGCGGACAATTTGGTGACGACGTGATAATTGCGCTCGACCATCAACTCTTGCACGCTCCTTACCGACTCGCCGCGCGATCCGGGTGGCGGCAGTTTACCGAATTCATATTTACCGGTGAGAAATCCGCCGGCGAGCGGATAGTACGGCACCAAGCCAACGTTATGCGCACGGCAGTAGGGCAAAATTTCGCGCTCGACGCCGCGCTTGAGCATATTGTATTCGGACTGCAAAACAGCGAATCGTGTCCAGCCTTTCAATTCCGCGAGAACGTTAGCGTGGGCCAACTGCCATGCGGCGTAAAGCGACGCGCCGATGTAACAGACCTTGCCCATGCGAATTAAGTCGTCCAAACCGCGCAGCGTCTCTTCGATCGGCGTGGCGTCGTCCCAGCGGTGACAGTAGTAGAGATCGATGTGATCGGTCTGCAAGCGGCGCAAGCTTTGCTCCACCGCTTGCATCATCTGGTAGCGCGAAGCGCCCCAATTGTTGGCGCTGGTTTTTCTGGGAAAATTAAACTTGGTCGCCATCACGACTTTGTCCATGCGCCCCTTGAGCGCCACGCCTAAAGTTTCTTCCGAACGGCCTTCGTTGTAGACGTTCGCCGAATCCAAAAAGTTCACACCGGCGTCGAGCGCCGCGTCGATAATCTTGTTAACCTCGGCTTGTGGCACGTCGGCCGAACCGAAACGGTTGGTGCCCAAACCGACCACGGATACACGGACACCAGAATTGCCCAATTGGCGATACTCCATGCAAACTCCCTGTCAATTGTTTCGTTTGATTGGTCCGAAGCGAGCTCATACTGCAACCCGGACGCTAAACTCTCGCGACTTCTAACATCCACGCTACGCTCGGTCAAACACCGAATGAGGCGGGGGAGCTGCTCGGCTCGATTATTCTATTGCATGATCTGGAAAAAGTGACGCTCAGAACGGCGCTCGGAACCTGCGCCGTCGTCGGTGGAAAGATACTGCTGGCGTAAAATAAATATATTCAGCGGCGGTGGGACAGTGACGCGAGTTTGATCATGCCGGGCGATTTGACGCCAGCACGGTCGCAGCCGCAGTTCCAGCACTCGGAGAATTGTCCTTCGATTTTTTCACCGCAGCCGCTGCACATCCACGGCTTTTTGACCGACGCCAAGGGCGCCAAAGTTTTCTTGAGTATCGCTCTGGCCCGGCTCGCCTTGTCGTCGTCAACTACCCAAAGCTCCGGCCAACATTCGGTCGGTGGCAACTGGCCCGCCGCGCTGATCAGATCGAGTTTTCTGGTTACGCATTTAATGCCGAACGTCGCCATGACGTTTTTCAAGTGGCCGATCATCAGCGGATCTTTAGCGCTGTGGATGCGTTTCATCGCGAAGTCAGCAAAACTCAATGGCCGCGCCGAAGCGCCGTCTCGTTTAGTTTCAATTTATCGCCCAACCAAAGCGATCGCTCCACATGATCGCCGTAGCCGTCGCCAGTCGAGGGATGCACAAGCACGGATAGACCCTCGCGATGCAGCATAAGCCAGGGCACGATTTTGGCGAATTCCTCCTGCGTGAAGACCGCCTGATACATCGCGTCCAAGTGCGGTCCGACCGCTTCATCATGCCAACCGCCGAGCTGAACGTTGAACTGCGCCAGCCCGGCTCGCACCTTTGCTGCCGCCGCGCGCGTCGTTTTCGGATCGTAATAGATATGGGCGTGATACCCTTTGATCACCCGCTCGCTCATCACGTACCTCCCGCTAATGTCATTTCCTTTTATCAAATCTGGCGAGATGATGCCAAAGCTATCGGTAGGGCGCCTTGCGCACCAGAATGAAACAGACGTGGAGAATCGGAAGTGAACTCTCGCCACGAAGGCACGAATCTTAACAGGACAGACTTCCTAACGCTGCTTGCCTTCGATGTGAAGTGAAGCTTACGAGGTCGACGACTCCGGCGCGATTTCGTCGGGAAAGAGATACTCTTCTCCCGCCGCGCCAAAATTGACCAGTATCAGCTGTCGTCCCATGTTCTCGACGGCACGAACAAAAGTCCCTTCGCGCGGCAACAGCGTGCCGGTTTTCTGCGAGCGAATCGGTTTATTAGTTTTAAGACCGTCTCCTGGTTTCATCGTCACCTCTCCGGAGTTAATCTTGGTTGCGCTACTCTCCCCGCTACGGCGTTTCTTAATCTTAACTATCGGCCCATTGTTCAAAGCGTTTAACCCTCTTGCCTATTAGACGACACGCAAACGTAAATATTTCCAACTTTGCTGAGAACCAACCCCATCAATTATACCCCAAATCCCCTGGCAGTGCCAAAATATAAAGGAAATTTATCAGCGGTGCCCAGTGGCGATGGTTGCTAGGAGGCCGGCGCTTTTGTCGATCTAAGTGTCCGATTTCGACAGCAAGCGCCGCTTCGCTCGCGAAGACTTCTTTCCGGCAAATTCCACAGATGAAGAGAGCTCGAGCAACTGGACTGATGGCCGTGTTATGATTCGGTGGCTAGAACTTTCCCCCATACACTTTCTCAAAAAACCCCTCGCCGTCGAGCCGCTTCAACCAGCTTTGATCGACGATCTCTTCCGCTTTTACGCCCGCTGCCTTGGGGTTTTGTTCGGCGACGTATTTGATCACGATGCGCATGCCTTCGAGTGCTTCAACTTTGGGCAGGCGGAGATTGCGCGCGATGATCTCTTTCACTGCCTGCTTGTTGTCTTTGTGAAAGATGAATCCGTAGGCTTCGATCATCGCGCGGGTGAGGCCGTCGATCGCCCTGGGATTCGCCGCGGCGTATTCTCGTTTCATCGCCAGCCCGGTGTTCTGATAGTGAATCTTCGCCGCGTGCATGTTGAGCAGATTGTAAAATCCTTTGCCGGTCATGACTTTGGTCGCGACCCGCTGAAGCATGCCGGCATCGATCGCTTTGACGTCCAGCGCCGCCATGCGGTCAGGATCGACGCCAGTTTGAATCAGCGTAATCTTGTCGCGCTTTAAATCTAGTCCCAAATGTTCGAGCGCGATCAGCGCGGAAATATGCGACGAACCGCCGAAGCGCGCCGTGCCGATCTTTTTGCCTTTTAAATCCTCGGCGCGGCGAATATTGGGCTGGGTGACCACTGAGAACGGCGTCGTGTTGCTGAGACCAAGAAAAAAGGAAATCCTTTCGCCGGCGGCCACCAGGTTGACCAGTGACGCCGGCGCATTGGCGGTAATCTGTAACTCTCCTGCGGCGAACATCTGCGCCACCAGCGAGCCGCTGTTGACCAGAATGAGTTGGACATCGAGACCATGCCGTTCAAATAACTTCCTATCCTTGGCGACCCAGAGCGGCGCCATATGCGGCGTCGGCGTGGACAACGCAAGCCGCACGCCTTGAAGTTGCTGCGCCCGCAAGACTGACACATGCCACACTGCCGACACGATCCCAAATGCCAAAATCATTGACAGGCTACGCTTTGCTCTCATGGTTCATTTCTCTCCCTAATGATCATTTCTGGCGACGATCGGTCTCCAGCGCAATCTCTTGATAGATCGTGCTGCCGGGCCCAATCGCAATCACGTCGATACCGAGCTCTACAGCGCGGTAAATTTTGCGGTACCGCCCCAGTGGCAAACTTTGATATCCTTTCAGATTCTTCTGCAAATGCTTTCCGACAGCGGGATCGTCAAGTATCTCTACCAAAGCGAAACGTATTTTTTGTTTCAGCTCTGGATGACACCGACGAATCAGGTCGCGAACTTTCGGCGGCACTCTGAGAGTCGGCGCAGACACGGCGACGATCAGTCATGGAACCGTTCTTGAACCGTGTAGCGCTTTGGGGTGCGCCGGAGATCTCGTAGGCCGGCGCGAATCTCCTGCATGAACTTTCTGTCTTTGGTGATTTCGACCGTTTCGCGCCAGCCCTCGTACTCGTCCTTGCTGACGATGATCGCCACGACTTTGCCGTTCTGAGTGATCGTTGCGCCTTCGTCGCGCCGCTCAACCACGTCGACCAGTTCGCTCAGCTTCGACATCACTTCGGATTGCGGCAGGACTTTCATAATTACATCGCCAACGCTTGGGCCGAATTCCTACCAATTCTACCCACCCGCCGCTACTTAGGTCAAGACAGCCTTACGCGGCCAACTGCGCAGCACCAAGTCGGCGAGAAACAAAAACAGCGAAGCGCCCGCCAACGGCCACCAGGTGTCTTTTCCTTGCGTGCCTTTCCCCGGTGTCGGCGTGTAGAGACGTTTTAAGCCGTCGGTGAATTTTTCCGGGTCGAGCATTTCACCACCGGTCTCTTCAGCGAGCCGGCTAAGCAGCGACAGGTTGGGTTTTAGCTCGCGATATTCCTTCGGATAAGGCGCGATGTAAGGCACCGTCGCCACCGGCACGGCCGGCCCGTTGGCATCGCCCTCGGCGTAGAGCGTGACAAAGTGAATGCCGCGCGCCGCCGGAGTGAACTGTCCTTCGTAACGCCCCGGCGCGCTTTGCTGTAGCGTTTGCTCATCTGTGCTGCGGTCTGGCGCACTGACATTGGCTTTGAGCTTAAGATGATTGAGAAACTTACCGTCGCGCCCGGCCAGATCGGTGACTATTTTCACCGACTCGCCGTCGGCGATAAAATCCGTGCGCATCCTGGTGTCGAGAATTTTTCGCAGAGTGTCGCGGCTGATCTGGCTCGACCATTGCGGGAAACTCTGCCAGCTGACCCAATCTTTACCCCAGCGGCCGCTTAAGTCCGAAGTGAATGCCATGACTCGGCCGAGACCGTAACGCCAGGAGACCAACAGAGGATCTTTATCCACGCGCATGAGCAGTTCCGCGCGCGGCTTCGGATAGGTCAATACGTAACCGCGCAGTGGCGGCAAGTTGTTTTGCGCAATTCCTTTGAGCGGCCCGCTTGGCGCTACGATCGTCGGCGTCACCGTTTTTTCAATCAGCAAATCGCGCGAGATCAAGAGCGTCTCAGTGGTAAAAATCTGCGGAATCGTCTGTGGATCGAGGGCGACATAGCCGCGCCCTCTGCCTTCTTTAGCGATCTCGGCCATCAGCTTAACATCGGCGTCGTTGCCCACCGACACGGTGGAAACGGTAATACCGTCGCGCGCCATCTTGCTGACGAGCGTCTGAAAATCCGCCTTGTCCGTCAATCCGTCCGAGAGCAAGATCACATGCTTGATCGCTGCTTGCTTGCCGGCGATGCCGCGCTCGGCTTCGACCATCGCCTTGTAAAGATCGGTGCCGCCGTCGGATTGCAAATTAGACAGCTTCTCGGAAATCCACTCGCCTTTGCCGACTTGTCGAAACGGCAGCGCCCAGTCCCAGTTGGCGTCGAAAGCAAGAATGCCGACTTGATCCGTCGGGTTCATGATGTCGGCGGCGGCAATGGCGGCGGCCTTGGCAAGATCGAGCTTGGTGCTGCCCTCGGCGCCGGCGCCCATGCTACCCGACTTGTCGATGACGAAAAGCAGCGCCACATGCGGCATGTCGAGGCGCGCCGGCGGGCGCATGTCGACCGGCAGAATACGTTCGAGCGGCGTGCGAAAATAACCGCCGGCGCCATAGCTTTGCGAGCCGCCGATGACCAGCAAGCCGCCGCCCAAGTCGCGCGTGTATTTTTCAATATTCTCCATCTTGGCGTGCGACAGTTGAAACGCCGGCACGTTATCGAGCACCAATAAATCAAAAGACGAAAGCTCTGCCATCGACAGCGTATGCCGCTCCGGCGCAGATTCGACGACCGCATAACCTTGGGTTTGGAGCACACGGGATATCACCCGCTGGCTTTCCGCTTGCGCCGAAAGCAGCAGCACCCGCGGCGGCCCTTTCACTTCGACGACGCCCTGCAAAAAATTATTTTCCGCCAGCGTGTCGTCGGCCGACTCGACCAAGAGTTCGTAGTTATGATGACCGCGCGCGGTCAGGCTATCGCGAAAGCTGAGCGGGTTGCTGCCGGCTTTCAAGCGCAGCTCTTGCTCGACATGCACCGTGCCGTCGCGCAGCAAGCGCAACCGCGCCGGCGCAGCGCGCCAGCTTTCGATCGCGGCGCGAATCTCGAATCCCTCGGCACTGTCGACCTGACGCGGCAAAGTGAATTCGCTCAAATAAATCTCATTGCGGCCGCGCGACAAGCTTACCGGCAAGGTCCACACCGACACTCCTTGGCTGCGTAGGAGCGGCGTTACCCGCGCGGTCTGGCCGCGATTTTCATTGCCGTCGGAAAGCAAAAGGATTCTGCCCTGCCTCCCTTCGCCGATTTGCGCCAGCGCGGCTTGCAGCGCCGCTTGAATGTCAGTCTCATCGCGCGCCAAGCGTGCGCCGAAGTCGGCGGCGGCAATCTTTTCGCGCGGCAAAAACTCCCACTCCGGCGCCCGCCCGAAAGCGAGCAGACCGGTACGAGCCATTGGACTGTGAAACCGCTGCGCGGCTTCGAGCACATCGAGCGCTTTCTCGCGTCCTTCTTGGCCGACGCTGCGCGACAGATCGACGCCGAAAATAACATCGAGCGCCGTGGTTGGATTGAAAATACGCGGATTGACCAGCGCCAGCGCCAGCGCGGCTAACGCGACACCGCGAAAAAGAATTGGGTAAGGCGCCAGGCCCTGGCGAAACGCCAAAAATAATTCCAGCGCGAGCAACAGCACAACCGCGCCGAGCAGAAACGGCCAGAGTGAAAAGCCGCTCTCGCCAATCTCAATGCCGCCGCGGCTGTCGCTGCTTTGGGGCGTCTTCGTCGTCGCACTTAAGCGCGGCGAGATATTTGATTCGCTCTCGTCGAAGAGATTGACCGCGAAGCGGCCCGTACGGCCGGCGCTTTTGTACTCATAAAAACCGCTCTGGAAAGTATCGGCGAAAAGTAAAGGGCTTGGCGCGTCGGTAAAGCTTTCCCTCTTGCCCGACGGCAAAGTAATTTCCAACGCGCTATCTCCGGCCGGTGAACGCAAAGCGAACGGCGTGCCCGCCGGCGCGCTCTGCCCGGGAAATTCCAAACGCTGCGGCTGAAACCATTCCAGCACGTTGTGGATCAAAACCGGAAACGCGACGCGAAACGGCAGATCCGAGGCCGCAAGATCGAAACCGACAAACAACAGACGGAGCTTGGCGCGTTCCATGACGAAGACCAGCGGCCCTTCAGCAGAGCGCGCCAGAACCGTCGCATCGCCAGCGAGCCCAACGCGCAACGCCTCTTGCACGCGCAAATCGCCGAGACTTAAGCCTTCAGTCACGGCATGCTTTACCAGCGGCGCGATCACGCGCGGCGATTGAATTTTTCCCTCCAGCCGAATCGGCAAATTGGACGCGACGGTGTCAATCAAAATAAAATTTCCCTGCGTCAACGCCGGCACCGCAACGCGGTCGAAGATGACCACGTCAGATGGCTTTTGTGCGCCCGCCAGCTCGGTTTCCCAGCGCGACGCCGTGGTTAACTCAACGTTGGCGAACAACCGCAAGAGATTACTCAGATAGGGATTTCCCGGTCCTACATAGAGCACTCGCACGGTCGGCGCGTCGTTGACGGCGAGATAGGCGCGGTTGTCGGTGGCGAAGTCATCGTCTATTTCCAGTCGCGCGGTCAACGCGCCGTTCAAGCTGTCCTTGAAGTCGGCATTGACCGGATAGATCAACACGCGCCGGCCATCGGCGCCGATTTCGATCTCCTCGCGCAGCAATGTTTTCTCGCCCAAACTCAAAGTGAGCGGCGCCTTGATCGCCCGCGCGGTGAAGTTACGCACATGCACCATGATCTCAGCTGACGACGGCCGATCTGGCTGGCGGCGCACTTCGAAACCAATGATGCCTACGTTGCCGATCCCATCCTTGAGACCGTCAATCTTGATGAAACGCAGATGCGCCGCCGCTTTGGCGTACTCTTCCGCGCCTGTGAATGCGCCATCGCTGATGACGATCACGCGGTCGGCGCTGGCGCGCTTCAAGAACGCGTGGGCGAATAGAATCGCGTCTTTCACCCGCCCGGGCGCATCGGTCGCTTCGATACTTCGGCCGAGATCGCGAAGCCTGCGTTTGTCGGAAGTGAACGGCGCGAGCAGGCGCGGCTGCGTGCTGGCGCCGATCACGAGCATTTTCTGCTGCGCGTCCATGCCATCAACTAGAGCGAGAAATTCTTGACGCGCCGCCTCGAAGCGAGTGCCGCGCGCACCGCTTCTGCCCTTGGCCTTCATGCTCGCGCTCAGATCGAGCACGACGACGAGATCGCCGGATGGCGAACCGAAATGCAGCAGCGATGGATCGGCCAGCGCCGCGATCAAAGCCGTGGCCACCAGCAGTTGCAGAATGAGCAAAAGATTTTTCCGCAGCAGCCAACCGAGGCGAGTATGCAGCGGCCGCTCGCGCAGCACGCGGTCCCAAAGAAACAGCGTCGTCGTCGCGATTTTCAGTCCGCGCGGCTTGAGGCTATGGAGAAACAAGATCAGCGGCAACGCCGCGGCGAGCAAAAACAGTGCAGATGGCAAAGACCAAAGCATAATCGAGCCTGGAATAATTCACGCCACGCTGCTCACCTGGCGCAGCGTCTGCAAGACGAACTCGTCGAAGGGCACCTGCGTCGTCGTACGCAGATAATCGATGCGCCGGCTGGCGCACACGGTTTCAATTTCCTTGAAATAACTCGCCAGCTCCGCTTGAAAGCGCCGGACCAAATCGTCGTCGAGAAAAAATTTCCGCTCACGCCCGCCCTCGACGTCGACCAAAGCGACATCGCCCCAAGCTTTCGGTGCGAGTTCTTGTTCATCGACGATGTGAATCACCAGCGCCTGGTAACGTTTCGCCGTTAACTCTTCCAACGCGTGGCGCCAGCCCGCCGGATCGAACAGATCGCTGACGATCACGACAAACCCCGGATGGGGAAACAAATTGGTGAACGAATGAATCGCCGCCCGCAGATTCGTCTCGCCGGTGCACGACAGTTGGTTGAGAAAACTGAACATGCTGAGAATCTGTTTTCGGCCGCGGCCAAGACTCAGCGGCTTATGCAGCGCGGTTGAAAACGGCGCGCCGCCGACGCGGTCGAGGTTTTTAAGCCCAATATAACCCAGCGCGGCGGCGACTTTCTTGGCGTAGTCGAGTTTCGCCGGCGCGCCCTCTCCCATTGACCGGCTGGTGTCGACGAGCAGATAAATGTTCATCTCCTCTTCGGCGGTGAACACTTTTAACAGCAGCCGATCGAGGCGGCGATAAATATTCCAATCGACGTAACGCAGATCATCGCCCGGCTGATAACGCCGGTAGTCGGCAAACTCCAAGCTGAACCCCTTGCGCGATACCGCATGCTCGCCCTTGGCCCCGGCCCAACTGAGCCGCTTGGCGATCAGGTGCAAGCGCTCCAGCTTACGCAAGAAGTCGGTGTCGAAGAAAGTTTCGCGTTGCGGGTCTCGGCTTTCGGGTCGGGATACGGGAAGTTGCGAGAGCGTTTTTTCATCTTGCTTGTCGTGCCGAGCGAAGCGCGGGATCTTTCCCTCGACCCGGCGCAGCAACTTGGAGACAACGCCAGCCATGCGCCGCCGCTCCAACCCGAAACTCAAAAGCCGAAACTCGAAACCCATGTTTCCCCTAAACTACTTCGGCAACCTGCGTGACTAATTCGCTGAGAATCGTCTCTGAACTAATCCCTTCAGCGTCCGCTTCCAAGTTAAGAATCAGCCGGTGGCGCAGGCTCGGCAACAACGTGGCGCGAATGTCGTCAAAGGAGACATTTGGCCGGCCCGCCAACAGCGCCCGCGCCTTGGCGGCAAGAATCAAGCTCTGCAGACCACGCGGACTGGAACCGTAAAGCCACGGCGTAATCTTTCACCACCTCGGCGAGCGGCACTTCTCTTACCCATTGACGCATTTCGAGAATGGCGGCGCCATCCAACACTTCGCGGAGCGCCGCTGGCGGGGCGGCCGTGGTGAGGTCGGCGATGCGCCCGAGCTCGTCTCGACTGGGATACTGTAAAAGCAATTTAAAAAAGAACCGGTCCACCTGCGCTTCGGGCAGCGGATAGGTGCCTTCCATTTCGATCGGATTCTGCGTCGCCAGCACCATGAAAGGATTCTCTAACCGGTGCAGCTTGCCGCCAACGGTGACGCCTTGTTCTTGCATCGCTTCGAGCAGCGCTGACTGGGTTTTCGGCGTGGCGCGGTTAATCTCGTCGGCGAGCACGATATGGGCGAACACCGGCCCGCGCTGAAACTCAAAGACTTTGCGCCCCGACGGATCGTCGGTGAGCATGTTGGTGCCGGTAATATCGGCGGGCATGAGATCGGGCGTGAATTGCACGCGCGAAAAGCTCAGGCTCAAAGTCTCGCCCAAGCTTCGCACCAGCAAAGTCTTGCCCAAACCGGGCACGCCCTCAAGCAAACAATGACCGCCGCACACCAGCGCGATAAATACTTGCTCGATCAGCTCCTGATGGCCGACGATCACCCGGCCGATCTCGCTACGTACTTCATCGAAGGTGAGGCGCGCGCGCGCGATGCGCTTTTCAATATCAGCTACAGATTCCATGCTGTGACTCCCTTATGGCGAATTGAAGTGATGGAGTGTCGGCGTACTGGAATAATGGGTTCCCGACCCATCACTGCATCGCACCCGTACTCCAACTTCCTGCCTAATCGCTGGCGACTCACTTTCTTGGCTCACTATTCTCCAACGATAAGAAATAATTCCGAATCGTCTCTTTCAATGCCTCGGGCACGCGCTCGGAGTTAAGCTCCTGCTCGGCTTGGCGCCGATAGTTGGCGACCACTTCTTGCTGGCCGAGCGCGCTTTTTCCGGTGGTCGGCTTGCCTTTAAACACCACGCCGCTGCTCTCGCCTTCGCCAAGCAGGCCTTTGATTTGCGTCTGCGCGCCGCCATGAAACTCGGGCAACGAATGGACGCCGTCATCTTTTTTTCCCGGCTCTTTGCCGGGCAAATTACTGTTGTTCTTTTCTCTCACGCCGTCGCCGGGGCTATCTTGTTCGCCGCGGCCGGCCATCTGCACCTGGCTGTCGTTTTTCTGGCCTGGTCCCGATTTCATCATTTGTTCGAGAAATTTTTGCGCGTCGAGGAGCGCGCGCCGGTCAAGCGCGCCGGTCGCTTGCTGATCCAAGCGGTCGAGAAACGCTTTGAGCTGGCTTTGACCGAAGCCCGGTCCGGCTTGCTGCTCTTTGTCCAATTGTTTTTTGAGCTGCGGCAACGACGCCAAACGATCCATCCACTGCTGCGGCAACTCTTGGCTCCCTTTGGCGGCGTCGGCAAAGTTAAGCAGATCGCGTGCCGCATCTAATTCCGCTTTGAGATCCTTTAAGCTTTGCTCGGTTTCGCCGGCTGAAAAGGAATTCTTCTCGGCGCCCGACTTTGCCGCCGCTTCAAACTTTCTCGCCACCCCGGCCAGTTCTTGCTTCAATTGCTCGTCGCTGGTTTTCGCCTCAAGATTTCTCCGCGCCAACTTCTCCAACTCTTGGCCGGCCTTGAAGCTTTCCTGCAACCCTTCGCTCTTGGCCTTTTCCTGAAAGTCGCGGGCAAACTCGCCGAGCTTTTGCGCCAAGGTCCGCGGCACACCGGCGCGCTGCGGCGCAAAAACGGACCGATCGGCATCGAACCAGAGCAAACCGAACCATAGAATCAACAGCGCCGGAGCTGCATAACTTCGCCAACTCCACTGACGCGGGGACACATCGCGCGGCTCAACCGCGCGTAAACTCGCCTCTGTTTGTTTAATAACCAACTGAGCGGCCGCGCTCTGATCCAAACGAGTAGATAATTCCCAAGCCGTCGTCGCTCGTTCGTCGAGCTTGAGTTGCTTATCAACTTGCACCAGCGCGCGCGTGATATCTTTTGGGCACCAACGCTGGCGGTAGAAAATAAATGGGCCGATGCCGAGTGCCACAATCACCGGTACCACCCAACGCAACTCATCAGCCGGCAAGTAGGCGTTAAGCGGCATCAACACGACCGCCACAGCCAGCGCGACGCCGGCAATAACGAACTCAATCTGCTCGCGCCGTTTGCGCCGCTCCCAACGGAGCAGCTCAGCAAATTTTTGCTCAAGCGCTTCCGCTAACGAGCCCATGAACGTGACTCCCTTTGCAACGCCCAACGCTGCAAGGCGTAGCCCGAGCCGCCGAGCATGAGATGAAAAGTGAAATGGATATAGGGCGCCGGCCATTGCCAACCGAAAAGCACCAGCGGCGCCAAGTCTTGCCGACTGAGATACGCCAGCAGAAACGCGATCGGGTTAAGCGGCAAATAGAACAGCGCCGAGAGAATGACCAAGCAGGTAAAAAAGCAACGGATAAAAACTTGCCGATTCTCTACTTTGCGTTCCCACAGCGCCAGCGAGGCGAGCCCCCAGACGCCGTAGCTCAGCGCATAAAAAGAGAGCGCCGATTCTCTACTTTGCGTTCCCACAGCGCCAGCGAGGCGAGCCCCCAGACGCCGTAGCTCAGCGCATAAAAAGAAAGCAACAAGAAGGTCCCGGCGATGCTCCCGAGCGGCGTGCGCGCGACGGCGCCGGCCCAGACCAAGAGCGGCGCAGCGACCAGCACCGAGAGTCCAATATGGGCCAGGAGAAAAAACAGTTGCGCGCGGCGAATCACCGCCGCGGGCTGGCCCTGTTGGCCGAGCCAATGCTTGATTGGCCGAAAGCGCCATGGAGCGAACTCCTGGTTGGCGACTCTCAAAGAAAAATAAACGATTAACAGCAGCGCGGTCACCGCCGTGACTCTGAACAGGCTCGCCGAGCCGCTCCACATCTGCGCGTCGAGGGAAGGAATATACAATGAGAAAAATTCTACTGGCGAGAGTATGATCAACAGATAGAAATAAACCTGGAAGCCATGTCCCTCGCCGAAAAAAACCTCGATGCTTTCGCGCCAGACTGGATTGTCTCTCATTCGTCCTCCCCGCGCGCCAGCGGAATGATCGCGCGGTAGAGCGCGTAGTCCTGGCGCTGAATGCGCGGATCGTCGATACGCACCCTCGGCTCGGGCTCCTTCACCCAACCGAAGAACAC
>JAERMN010000122.1 GCA_016844625.1 Deltaproteobacteria bacterium | reverse complement strand
CGCCATTCTTTACCTCCAACGATGATGTCCGAGCCTACAATCAATGCCCGCCAAGCACAATGTCGGTTATTCTCAGATAACCGATTCAAGGCTCGTCGAAGAAATCGTACCCGATTCCGTTTCTGGAATCAGCAATGTGCCTAGCGTCGTAATGCATTCAGCACTTTTTCCGCCGTGATCGGTAATTCACGGATGCGCACGCCAATGGCATCGTTGACGGCGTTGGCGATCGCTGCGGCTACGGGCACAAGCGGCGGTTCGCCGAGCGCTTTGGCGCCGTAGGGGCCGATGGGGTCAGACTGTTCCATCAGTACGGCTTCGATGGGCGGGATGTCGATCAAGTTGGGAATCTTGAACGAGTCGAGATTGAGCGTGAGCGGCGCGCCGGTGTCGGGGTCCATGGGGATTTCTTCCATCAGCGCGTAGCCGATGCCTTGGACGACTCCGCCGACGATCTGACCGCGCGCGGCTTCGGGGTGGATGATACGGCCGGAGTCATGCACGGCGACATAGCTGAGAACGCGCACGCTGCCGGTGTCGGGGTCGATTTCGACCTCGGCAAAGTGGGCGGCGAAAGAATTGATGATATGGGTCTTGCTGCCGGCGCGCAGTTTTGCCTCGCCGACGAGTGCCTGGTCCGGCTGGCGCCGGATGACGTGACTCACGGGGATTCTCATCTCCGGCGTGTCGGCGACGGCGACAAATTCATCGCGCAAGACCAACTTCGCCGGCTCCACTTCGAGCAGTTTCGCGGCTGATTCGAATAAGCGCTGCTTGGCGTTGTCCGCCGCCTGTTGTGCTGCCAATCCCGACGTGAACGTTGTCGTGCTGCCGGAAGTGCTGTGCGCGAACGGCGTCGTTTCGGTGTCGGCAAACGTCGCATGAACTTTTTCAAAATCGATGCCGAGCGTTTCGGCGACAATCTGTCTTAGTATCGTCCATGCGCCTTGGCCGATCTCGGTGATGCTCATGAATAATTCAGCGCTGCCGTCGGCGTTTGCGCGGGCCGGCAGGGCGCGGCTTCCAGCCGATGCGCTTGGCGCCTTCACGGAGACATTCCGTTAGGAGATTGCTGGAGAAGGGGACGCCGCCTTCAATTGGCTGTGCCGGAATCAGGCTTTCAATTGGCGTGACGCGCGCGCCGGGCTGACCTTCGGGGCGCACACAATGGCGCAGGCGAAATTCCAGCGGGTCGATGCGCAACTTCTCCGCCACTTCGTCGACGAAAGATTCTAGGGCAAAATGCGCTTGCGGCGCGCCCAGGCCGCGATAAGAACCGGCCACCGGGCTGTTGGTGTATGCGACCTTGCCGACGAAGCGCGCGTTGGGACAGCTGTAGAGATACGTCAGACCATGGCCCAAGCGCGAGGCGACGCCGTAGCCCGGTGCGTACGGTCCGGTGTTGAGTGCGCTCGCGGTGTCGATGGCCGTGATCGTGCCGTCGCGTTTTAGTCCCATGCGAATGCGCGTCGTCGTGGCGTGACGCCACTTGCCGTAGCCCAATTCTTCTTCGCGCGTGTAGCCCATGCGCACCGGCCTGGCCGCTTGGCGCGCGAGCAGCGCCGTGATCGGTCCCAATCGAGTCTCGTCTTTGCTGCCGAAGCCGCCCCCCAAGTAAGCGGCAATCACACGCACGCGGTCCTGCGGCAGCGAGAATATCTTGGCGAGCTTATCGCGGTCGCCGTAAACGTTGCGGCTGGCTTTCCAGACGGTGAGTCGATCGCCTTGCCAAGATGCCACGGCGTAGCGCGGTTCAAGCGCGAGCGGGCTGGTGGATTGGGTGCGATAGGTTTGTTCGACGATAAGCTCGGCTTCTTTCATGCCGCGGTCGATATCGCCACGGGAAAATTCAATTGGCTCTTTTCCCGCGAGATTGCTACCGCCGCGCACCGACGGCGCGTTGATTTCGAGCGCGCGCTCTTCATTCAATACGAATGGCAGGGAGCGATACTCAACTTGAATCAAGCGCAACGCGGCTTCGGCGATTTCTTCTGTATCCGCCGCGACTGCGGCGACTTCGTCGCCGACGTGACGTAAGGTTTTATTGAGCAAATAAACCGGCGCCACTGGTTCACCGGACCCTGATTCATCACCGGCTTCAAATGGGATTTCCGGCGCATCTCGATAGGTGACGACCGCATGTACGCCGGGCAGAGCCTCGGCTTTCGACGTATCGATGCTGATAATCTCGGCGTGAGCATGGGGGCTGCGCAGGGTTTTACCGTGCAGCAGATTCTTTGCCGATAAGCGGTCAGCAGAAAATTCGGCCGCGCCGGAGATCTTGGCCTGCGCGTCCACGCGGGTTACTGAGTGGCCGACGACGCGGAGAATGGGTTGTTTTTGATCAGTGTCTTTGGGCATCTTGTTGCGCCTAAGCCGGGACGTTGTTTCTTTGGATAGCAGAGCGGCGGTTGGACGACAAGCAGTTTAATGCGCTGGGATTGCAAATCTGTCACCGGACATTGACATTCTGACGAACAAAATGGATGTTGGCGAGGAAAATAGTTTTGCCGGGAATAAAGTCGATGCCACGCACGCAAATCATCATCGTTCGCCACGGCCAGACCGAGTGGAATATTCGGGGCATTCGACAAGGGTATCTGGATAGCCGGTTGACCGAGAAAGGTGTCGCACAGGCGAGGGCATTAGGACAGCGCTTGGCGCGGGAAAAATTTACCGCGCTTTATAGCAGCGATCTCGGCCGGGCGGTGCAGACCGCGCAAGAGATTGGCAATGTCACGGGGCACGCGATCGTCACCGACGAGCGCTTGCGCGAGCGCCATCTCGGAATATTTCAGGGGCTCAACGCGGAAGAGATTAACTCGAAGTATGCCGTGGAGCGGCAACTGATGCGCACCCAAGGGCCCGGCTATGTGATCCCTGGCGGTGAAAGCATGGTCCAGCAGGTCGAGCGCAACATCGCATGCTTGAACGAATTAGCCGCGAAACATCAAGGTGAGCAGATCGTCGTCGTCACCCATGGCGGCGTAGTCAGCGGTTTTTTTCGCCACACACTAGAGATTTCTCTGGAAGCGCCGCGCCGCTTCGAGTTCGTCAACACCGGGATAAATGTATTCGCCCATGAGGACGGTAACTGGATGCTTCTTACCTGGGGCGATGTGAGTCATCTCGCACCTGGAGCGGCGAGCGAGGGGGATGATCCGTAGCCGCCGCTTTGCGGCGGCGGTTCCAAACGTTCCAAACGTTCAAGCCGTTCAAATCGTTTCAAGCCAACTCACAACTCCTTGTCTCTAAACTGCCGCTCGTTTTTCCATTCTGATCGAGAAGCCCGGCTGCTTGATGTAAACCTGATTCGAATCTTTGCGTTTCGATAGCTGCTCGATGATTTTCATCAGCGGCTGGGTCGCGTCGAGGTATTCCTGCGGCTTGCCGTGATCGGGTAGCGCTTTGACATATGCTTCGCCGGCGAAGTAGTTGAGGATCAGATCTTCGTCAGACAAGTTCACACCATATTTTTGGCGCACTTCGTGCAACGTCGGTTCTTTTTGTTCCCAGTGGGTCCATTCTTGGGCGCGCGGCCGGCTCAAAATTTTATCTCTGATATTGGGATCCATCACTTCGACCGCTTCTTTGCCCCAAATGCCCAAGGCATACTGAATGTTCTGATCCGGTACTTCTTTGTAGCGCTCGCCGACGATCACGTTGATCGCCGCTTGAGTGCCGACGAATTGCGACAGCGGTGTGACCATGATCGGATAGCCGAAGTCCTTGCGCACTTGGCCGGCTTCTGCCAACGCCGCTTCCATCAGGTGTTCCTTGCCGACGATCTTTAGCTGGTGGCGCATGTTGGAAATCATGCCGCCGGGAACCTGATGCTGATACATCGCTTCATCGTACTCCGTCGGTTTACCGATCGGCAGGCCGTCGCGTTTAGCGACTTCGGTGAAATGTTTCACCACCGGCTCGAGCGGCATTAAGTCGATCTGTGGTTCGTAGCCGAGCGCTTTCAAGTTGTTTGCGATGTTAAATACCGAGGGCTGCGATGAGCCGTTGGCGAGCGGCGGGATCGCGGTGTGCAGGATGCGCATGCCGAGCTTGACGCCTTCGAGATAGTTCAACGGCGCCTGGCCGCTGTTGCAGTGGGCGTGAAACTCGACGGGAATGTCGCCGGCGGCTTTGAGCACGACCGGTATCAACGTGCGCGCGCGATCGGGCGTGAGCAGACCGCCGACGTCTTTGAAACAGATTCTCCACGGCTTCGCCGCCGCGGCTTCTTTGGCTTTCTTGGCGTAGTATTCGTCGGTGTGGCGCGGTGAGACCGAGTAGATCAGATTCGCCACGGTGTCCATGCCGTGTTTTCTCAAGTCGTCGATTTCTTCCTTGAACTCGGTGAAGTCGTTCCAACAATTCGACGTCCGCGTCAACGTGAGTCCGTAAGAGACGAGCCGTTCGATGAGAAGCTTGAGAATGCAATGCGGGGTCTTTTCAAAAGCGCTGTGCATGCCGCCGTGATAGCGCAGGCGGGTTTTCTTGATCCGCTTGGTGCCTTCTTTGAGCCAGTACCAGGGATTTTCTTTATGTTCGCGAACGTACTTCTTGAAGATCACACTTAGAAAAAACTCCATGGACTCGAAACCGGCTTCGTCCATATGCGGCAACGCCGGCAACATGGAGCCGATTTTCATATTGAGCGCCCACAGGCTCTGATTGCCGTCGCGCACTGTCGTATCAATGAAGCGTACTTCCTTGGTCATGCTTCCTCCTCGAAAACCGTTCAAGTCGTCGGCTCGGTGTCTGACTTTACGATTGAATATCTGTATAAACTATAGCGCTAGAGTTCAAATCGCGGAGAGGTCAGCTTATGAAAAGTTTTCGCAAAGAGCTGTGGTTTAATATTCTGACACGGGTGGCATTCGTCAATATTACGCCGCAGGTTGAAGCGTGTATCCGCGAAAGCGGCGTGAAAGAGGGCCTGGTGTTGGCCAACGCGATGCATATCACTGCGTCGGTGTTCATTAACGACGACGAGTCCGGTTTGCATCATGATTATTCCACTTGGCTGGAAAAACTCGCGCCGCATGAGCCGATCACGCAATACCGTCACAACGACACCGGCGAGGACAACGCCGATGCGCACATGAAGCGCCAAGTGATGGGCCGCGAAGTCGTCGTCGCGATCACTGCCGGCAAACTCGACTTCGGCCCGTGGGAACAGATTTTTTACGGCGAGTTTGACGGGCGGCGGCGCAAACGCGTGCTGATAAAAATCATCGGCGAATAGCCAACCCGTCGCTGCCAAGTTCCGCTTTTATTCAAACGCTGCCAACGGCACGGCGCCGTGGAGCGCGGCCTCATTGGTTAGGCGAGTGAGTAACGTCTGGGAGAATTTACCGGACGCCGTCCTTAGTCCTCTGCCTTACGATTTCTCCTCCGGCGGAATTACCAGCATGGGGCAATGGGCATTTCTAAGAACCTTTTCAGTCACGCTGCCCAGCATCACGCGCTGGAGACCGCTGCGACCGTGAGTCGACATGACGATTAAGTCGATGTCGTTGGGTTTAACCCAATCGATGATCAGCCGGTGGGGCTCACCCATTTCGACAATTTCCGCGATCACCAGATCGGGATTTGCCGAGCGTAAGTGACGATTCACAAAATCATGGAGGAGTTCCCTGTGCTGGTCGACCAGGTGACGCAATTGCTCTTCGACTCTTGGGTTGCCAGAGCCTTTTTCCAATAGGCGCGCGTGGGCGACGAACTCTTCGGTTCTCACGGCGTGGCAGACCGTCAGTTGCGCGCCGATGCGTTTGGCCAAACTGCCGGCGTACTCAAGACCTTTGGCCGAAAGCGGGGATAAATCCGTCGGCGCGAGAATGTTTTTTACTAGGTCCATGGGTTAACCTCCTGGGCGGTGTCTTGCCGCAAAATAGATTCCTCTCATAAAGCCACTCGGATGCGTTTGCGGCGATCCTACTTCTCTTGTGGCTTAAAGCCAAGGCTATAATTGATGAATATTGCTAGCGGCCATCGACGCAGTTGCCCTCAATCTGGCGCCGCCGATGATTTCGCTAGCGGCAGAGGCATGCGAAGCCCTTACACGCGCGCACGGTCTTGAGGCTACGGACGAAGCAGCTTATAGGCGGCGAAGTCGTCGTCGCGATCACGGGCGGCGGCGCAAGCGCGTGCTGGTCACATTTATGGGCGAATAGTGGAGTCTTCGATCGCGTCGTGCAATTGGGCTTAGTTTTGTTTCGGCAGGGCGACTTCGACGGTATTGCCAATGTCGATCGCCATCAAATCCTCCCCGACCACTAACGGACCGGCATAATTCGCGCGTGTTGCCGGGATCAAATCTTCGGCTTTCGCGCCACCGAACAGCAGCAGGTGATTGTACACCGCCAATTTCGCCTGTACTCGGGAAAACACGATGCCGGCTTGGTCCGGCGTCGTGTGGTTGCTGCTGATTCTTTTGAGCTGTTGTTTATTTTCCGCTGCCGCGCCTGCCGCCGCGGTGACTTCGTGAACTAACAAGTCCGTGCCCGCCGCGTGGCGGATAAGATTCTCGTTGAATGTGGTGTCGCCGGAAAGGACCGCGGAGTGGCCACGGTAATTGATGCGGTAGCCGAAGGCCGGCAAGTCTTCGCCGCCGTGGTCGACCTCGAAGGCAAAGATTCTGACGCCGTTGCGGTCATAAACCATGCCTTCGTTAATGCCGTCGGCTTCCAGCTTTACGCCTTCGGGCGGATAGTGGTGGCTGCGCACGCGAATGTCGACGTGAAATGCTTTCGGCAAGTGCTCCATCATTTGCTTGGTTCCGTCAGGTCCCCAAACTCGCAAGGGAGTTTTTCTCATGCCCCAGGGGCGACCGATCCAACCGGTGAGCCAGAGATCGACAAAACCGACCACGTGGTCCGAGTGGTGGTGCGTGAGAAACACGCCGGTGATATCGGCGCAGGGAATGCCCAACTGATAGAGCCGCTGCATGGCGCCGCGCCCGGCATCGAAGATAAATTTTTCTCTGCCCGCTTCGACCAGCGTGCTCGGACCGAAGCGGTCGAGCAGCGGCGGCGGCGCGCCGGTGCCTAATAGCGTGACGCGAAACAGGTCGCTCGGTTGATCGGCCATGTTGGACTCCTGATTCCTGTTGGTTTGACGAATCGCGAGTACGCGCTCAGCCTACCACCTTCGGGCTGAGTTTGAGAAGCCCGGTGTACAATTGACGTGCAATTGAATGATGACGCGTTCACCGATATGTTTGGCAGGTGAATAAACACTCAGATAGTCGGCTATCCCCAACTTTGGCGCGCGACAAGCGTGCAATGCCACTCGCGGCGCGGCGCGAGCCCTATGAGTCGCCATGCCCGCACTTTCCCAACTGTGTCGGCTGTCCCTTTATCAAGCTGCCCTATCCCGAGCAACTGTTGCGCAAGCGCGAGATCGTTCGGCGCGCGTTCGCCGAATCTTCTTCACTACTGGCTGGCGTCGAGATTCCCCCGGTGGCGCCTTCGCCCGAGCGGCTCGGTTATCGCGCGCGCGTGAAGCTGGTTGTCCGGCGCAATCGCGGCGAGGTCGCGGCAGGTTTGTACGTACCGCAAAGTCACAGCGTGATCGACATTTCTTCCTGTCCGGTGCATCCCCGGCCGGTAAATCAGGTGGTCTACTATCTCAAGAAAAAGATTCAGGAGTTGGGCATTGTTCCTTACGACGAGCGTGACGACTCGGGTGTTCTGCGCTATTTCGACTTCCGCTACAGTTTCGCGCGGCGCGAGTTGAGCGTGACCTTGGTGACGCGCCATGGTTCGTTTCCACAAGGCGGAGAACTGGCGAAGGCGTTGCATCGCCGTTTCCCGTTCGTCACGGGCGTGATCCAGAACGTTAACGAGGAGCGCGGCAACGTCATCTGGGGCAAGAGCTTTCGGACGCTCGGCGGGCGCGACACGTTGATGGAACGGATCGGCGATCTGAAACTGGTTTTTCCCGCCGGTGCGTTCTCTCAGGCCAATCCGTTCACCGCGCGTAAGCTCTACGAGCATGTGCGCGCGCTAGCGGATTTAAAAGGCGTCGAAACGGTGCTCGATCTTTATAGCGGCGTCGGGCCGATCTCGCTTTATCTCGCGCCTTTGGCTCGCCAAGTATGGGCGGTGGATGATAATGAGCTTTCGATCACGACAGCGAAGCAAAATGCCCGGCGCAATGGGCGCGGCAACTGCCGTTTCATCGCCGGCGAGGTTGTAACGATATTGAGTCAATGGAAACAATCCTTGCCGAGCATCGATCTGATCGCGCTCAACCCGCCACGAAAAGGTGTGCAGGCACAAGCAATGACGGAATTGTTAGAAATCGGTGCGCCCAGGTTGATTTACGTGTCTTGTGACCCGAAAAGTTTGGCGCGCGATCTAAATAAGTTCACTGAACATGGCTATCGTATCACCGCTGTTCAGCCCTTCGACATGTTTCCACAGACCGACGAGGTGGAAACGGTGGTGCGGCTGGAGAGGTGAATGGGAATTAGGATGAAAGAAAATTCCCCTCTGTCCCCCTTTTTCAAAGGGGGATTCGGATAGAGACTAAATTTGCATTGTTGGCGCGGCGTGTGAATTGATTATTTGGATTTGGAATTCAACAGGAGGTTTTTAATGGCTGAGTTGAAAGTTCAGGGCGTGGTGCACTGGTCGATTCCGGTGAACGATTTAGATCAGTCAGAGAAGTTTTACGGCGAAATTCTCGGCTTGGAGTCAAAGGGCAGATTGGGCAATTCGAACATGTCCTGCTTCAAGGCCGGCGATCACAATATTCTTCTCTGTGAGCGTAAGGATTCGCTTACGCGCACGCCGCAGCAAGACAATCGGCTGCATCATGCCTTCATGGTCAGTCCCGACATGTGGGAGCGCGGTGCCAAGTTGCTGCATGAAAAAGGCGTGAAGATCGCCGAAGCGATCGTCTATCGCGAGAAAGGCCACTTCACAGGACGCGAACTATATTTTCTCGATCCGAGCGGCAAC
>JAERMN010000587.1 GCA_016844625.1 Deltaproteobacteria bacterium | reverse complement strand
AACCATCGCTCCATGCTGGTGATACCGCTCGCCTTAGACAGAGCAATAGCGCTTTCGTCTCGCGCCACTGCGCCGACGAAGACCAACTTGCGCGTGTCGTATTCGATGCCGGGTTGTCCCATGGCTTGGCTGAACGCGAAGCCGCCGCTGAAGTGGCCCATCGTGAGACCATCAGGCTTCGCCACTTTGGCGATATGATTAGCGGCGAGCAGGCTCCCCGCGCCAGTCATGTTCTCGACGAGAATCGTCGGCTGCCCCGGAATATACTTGGGCATGTGCCGCGACAGCATGCGCGCTAAAGCGTCATACCCACCGCCGGGAGAAAATCCGACGATGATGCGAATCGTCTTGCCCTGATAAAAGTCGGTCTGCGCAACGGCAATATCCGCGCCACTAAATATCCACGCAACGGTCGCGACCAGCGTGATAAATTGTTGTCTCATAATATCTCCTTGTCAAAAAGCGAAGATTCTTACCTCTTAAATCTTGAACAGGACGACTGCAAGAACTTTCTCGCGCAAAGACGCAAAGTACGCCAAGCTCGGAGAAATAGGAAATTGTTTTTCGCGCCTTGGCGCCTTGGCGCGATATTCAAGAACCTTAAGGCGTGAAGGCCGAGGCGTCAGGAGTCCGCGTAACCCTTGACCACTCACCCTTTACCGCGAACCTTCGCCCGCCTTGCGTGCCAAACTGAAATCGAAGATGCGCTCGGGCGCAATCTGCGGCGGCGGTTTGATCCGCTGCGCCGCCACCATAATCATTTCGCGCTGCAATTTTTCATCGACGACGCCGGTGGAAAGATATCCTTGCGTCGCCGCTTCATAGGCGCGCTCGGCGAAACGCTCGCGCTCCTTGCCGAGTTCGACGAAGTTTTTCTTGGTGAGAACTTCGAGCGCATATTTCCTATCGTTCTTGAGCAAGCGCACCGCGCGCAGCGTCGCACGAATGACTTTGATCACAATCTCGGGTTTCTCCATGAGAAACGCTTTCGTCACTGTCAGCCCGCCCTGCACGGCGCGGTAATAATCCGCGCCGGCAGCGATTTTTCGAAAACCCTCGTCCTGGGCGATGAAGGTATTCGGTATCTGCAGCATGACGGCATCGATCACGCCGGCGCGGAGAGACATAAAAGACACATCGCCGCCGCCGAGCGATAGGAAAGTCACCTGATCGATGGGAATCTGATGGGCGCTCAAAATTTGCCGAATGATGATTTCCGGCAGACCGCCGACGCCGCCGTAGCCGATCTTTTTGCCACGCAGTTGCGCGATGCTGGTAATGCTCGCGTGGCCCATTAGATCGAACGACGGCCGCTCGCTCATCGCCATGACGATCCTGACATCGGCGCCATTCACCGCCGCGCTCAGCGCCGTGCCGGTCGCCGTGCCGAAGTCGACGCTGCCGCCGATCATCGCTTGCACCGTCAAACTGGCGCGGAACAGAATAATCTCGGCGTCGATCCCTTCGTCGCGAAAAAAACCTTGCTCGCGCGCCAGCCAAAACGGCAAGTCCAACGTGCTGCGCGAAACCACCGCGATGCGCACCGGAGCAAGTTTCGCGGTTTTCTCCGCGGCTCGCGCATCCGCACCAGCAACGAAGGCCTCAACGAAGGCAATGATAACCGCGACCGAAAGCAGCACCATTCGCACGAGTCGATTCATTCAATTCTCCGTGCCGCGAACCTAGTGCAAACCAACCCGTTCGTCAAATAATCGAAGCCACTTCGCGGGCGGGGTGTATTGACCCCGCCCTTGACCAAAGAGGATACTCGCCCCCCTTTGGAAATCCCATTTAACGGTTCCACGCTGCAAACAGCGCGGTCACGAACAATCGAAAGCGCCGCAGCAGCCGTTAGCGTTCGTCCGCTATTTGAGATCTGAAATTTGTAATCTGAAATGGCGCCTCGCCAACGGCGCATCGCGCCAGTTGACGCTTATGACCGACCTCTGTTAGAAGTCATCTATCTTAGCTCTGAAGGGAGATTTGCCATGTCCTTTACCCTCGAATCGTTCGCCTCGGAGTGTCAGCGCATTCTCAAAGCGGACCCTGGCCGCGCCGGCCGAGAAAAAGTTAGCGATCTCGTCCAGGAAGCACTCAAAGACGAAAAGTTCATCACCGCCTACGTCAACGACAACACGCCGGACCGCCAAGTGATCTACGAAGACGCCGAGCTTGGCTTTTGTGTCTGCGCCCACGTCAACCGCGAGGCGCGCGAAGCCAACCCGCACGATCACGGCAGCTCCTGGGCGATCTACGGCCAGGCCTGGGGGGAAACTGAAATGAGCGACTGGGAAGTCCTCGAAGCCGCCGCCGAAGGCAAGCCGGGAAAAGTCCGGCGCGGCCAAATGTACACGCTCAAACCGGGCATGGCGCATATCTATCACGAAGGCGACGTGCACTCCCCCAAACGCACCGCCGCCACCGGACTCCTGCGCATCGAGGGGAAAAACACCGCGAAGATGAAACGCTACCCTTACAAGGCGGTGTGACAAAACACCGGTTAATCCGGTGGTATCACCATTCTCAGCGTGGCGACCGACGTGGCGCTGAGTTTTGAAATCTGAGATTTGTAATTTGAAATTGCGAGCGCAGCGAGCCTACGCGCGCGCCGCTTCGGCCGCTGCGGGCATGGCCGGCGCTTGATCTCGATCCCGGCGAATCATCAGCGCCATCCCGGCCGCCAGCAAGCCCATGACCGCGCCGCTCAAGAAGGCGTAATAGTATTCGCCGAAATGGCTGTAGATCCAGCCGGCGCC
>JAERMN010000121.1 GCA_016844625.1 Deltaproteobacteria bacterium | reverse complement strand
GAACTGACGACGATGAAGGATCAAGCTTTCACACTTTGGAAGGTTTACGTTCGTGGGTAATTATACCAGAGACGATGAATTTTTGAATCCCTGCGCGTGAAATTGAGGAAGAAAAATCAGCGTTGGATTTTGCCTTGGCGGGCTTGGCTCAGCCAAAGGTTGGTCCTCCTATGGCGGAGTCTTGGCGCAAAGCAAAAGATGCAGGGGCGGGTTTGAAACCCACCCCTACGAGGACAGCAAAGGACGCCAAGTTAGAAAACTACAACGGGTAATCGATGATGAAACTCCCGGCTAGGAAGCGAAAAATGCGAAGGCGCGCACTTCGATGCTCTGGCGCGGCGGAGCGTTGGGCGGCGACGATGGATCGTCGAACGAGGTGTGCGGCGTGAAGCGGGCGCAGCCGTCTTTTTTCGAATCGTAGACTTTGAACACCAGCGCCTCATCGCGGCGCATCTCGGGGAAATAATACCAGCGATGATCGGAATTGAATTTCAATCTATAGGTTTGGCCGACCCGGTGCGGGTAGCGGCGCTCGGCGACGACGAGGTCATCGAAGGCCACGCTCTGAGCATCTGCCAGCGCAAGGGGATTGGCTTGGATCGGCTGATTGATGGCGCGCCAAACTTGAATGATGGCAAAACGGTGCGCGAGCAGGGCTTCGGCTTCGTCGGGAAGAAACTCGCGCACCCGGTTGGGGCCGGACCACTCGGTATAATCGTTGTGCGCTGACATGACCGGCTCGCGGATAAGCTTCTCTTCCCGCTCGGCTTCGTCGCCCGAGCGCAGCGTGTGATCGAAGATGACCACGCGTTCGGCGCCGGATTCCCGTTTGATCAACTGCTCGACTTCCGGGTAGTAAACAGAGTTCAGCTGTTCGGCGTCGAAGAAGTCGGCAACTTTGGTTTTGTGCTCGACGAATATGAATCCCTGTTTCTCTAGTGAAGTTTGGTTGGCAGGCAAGCGGCCATTGCGCAATGACATGGGCATTAATTCGTGGCTGCCCGTCTTGCGCCGGCGAATATTATTCGGGCCAAAGGTTTCATTCACGAGTTTTTCACCCGTGTCCACGGTATAGGGGATGCCGGCGGCCAGTTCTTGGATCATAACTGAAGCTCCTTCTCGATTTGACTCACCTTACCACAAACTTATTGTCTCAGCCGTCCTTCTTTTTTCAACTCCTGCTGTGCCTGTTTGAGAATCCGATCGTTGATCACGCGGTCGAGGGTGAATGTTTTGTCGACTAAGCCGGTGCGGATGTCCTCGTCGAGCATGATTTGGATGCCGTCCCAGGCGACCGAAAGATCGGCGGCGTAGCCGGGACTAAAGAGGTCGTAGGAGCGGTTGACAAGATCGAGTTCACCGGGCAGGCCGCTGGCGAGGCCGATCTGGATCGCTTCTCTCCTGTTGTGCTTGGCGACCTGCATTCCCAGAATCATGGCTTTGAGAAAGCGTTTCGAGGTGTCGGGATATTTTTGCAGCATTTCTCCGCGCGTAACCAGAATACTCTGGGGAATTCGCAGCGCTTCGTTCAGGTTCACGATCATCGGAAAACCTTTGTCGATCAGCCTGATGGTATCTTCAGCCGTGAATGGCGCGGCGTTGATGACGCCCCTCTCGAGGGCGATGGCGCGCAACGCGGTGCCGCCGATGGCGCGGAGCGTGACATCGCGGTCAGGATCGAAGTTGTGTCTCTTCAGAAATATTCGGATCGCGAAATCGGAGTAAGCGCCGGCCCCGGTGATGCCGATGATCTTGCCGCGCAGCTCTTCGATGCTTTTGGTTTCTTTGCTGCCGAGGAGCGTGTAGTTGGTATAGTTGGATAGCGAAGCGAGGATGTGCAGGTCGAGGCCGCGCGCGTTGCTACGGATCGGCGCCTGGGCGCCGCCGATGCTGCCAAACTCCACATTGCCGGACGCGAGGGCGGCGATCGCAGTCGGGCCGCCGCGCACGAAGATTTGCTCCACTGTGAGACCCTGGTCTTTGAAAAAGCCTTTGGCGATGGCGATGCGGTAGGGAAGCTGATTGTTCCAGGAGAGGCTAACGAAAACGATGCGCAGGTTTTTCTTTTCCTGGGCGCGAGCGGGAAGGGAAGTGACCAACAGGACCGATAGGACGAATGAGGCCAAGACAATAGCGGGCAGCTTACGTGGGTTCATGGGAGAGCTACGGTTGGATTTTTATAATCGACGGGCCAATGCCGTCGATGGAACTTTTGCCGTCGGCGGCGAGGCTTTCGACAATCACGGTTTGCGCTGCGCTCGCCGGATCGAGGTCGACGAGCACGGAAACCTTCGCGCCGTAGGAAGTCGCGGCCGATAACAGCGAAATGAGAAACGCGATCGTCACGATGATGCCTCGGATCATTATCATGGTTGGTGTCTCTCTCTCGTCAGGTGGAATGCCGTTAACGCTTGCTTTCTAATTCTTCCTTGACCTCGCGCATTAGTCTAAGGCTCATGACCTTTTCCGGCGCAACGTCTTCCTTGATTTTGAGCGGCGCCTTGACGTCGAATTCCATCAAGGTCTTGATCCCTTGAGCGGAAGGCAGACCAGGTACACCTTCCGGAATCGCCTTGGCGAAGCGGCGAATGCCCTCAATGACCATGGGCCGGGTGACATTGCCCATTGGGATTTTCCTCATGGCAATGTCAGCCGCTTCTTCGGGTCGCTCGCGGATGAACATCAAAGCCCGCGCCATCGCTCGGAGCCATCGCTTTATGTCGTTCGGACGTTCCGCGATAGTCTTATCCGGCGCTACGAATCCCTGGAAGGGATACGGAAACAGATCGCCGATAAACGCCAGCGTGCGCAAGCCTTCTCTCTCGCCAAGCAAAGATTCGTCTGCATTGACCACCGCGGCGCTAAACGCTCCCGTCTTGAGCGACAGGATCGTGTTCGTCGTGTTGCGCGACGGCATCGCCACCCGCGTGATATCGCGCCCCGAAACTCCTTCACGCTCGACCAACATGGTGATCAAAGCATCTTGGGTGTCGCCGACGGTTCCGACGGCGACACGCTTTCCCTTAAGATCGGTGATTTTTTGAATGTCCGCGGCCGCTAGTAAGTACCAGGTCACCTTTTCAGTTTGAAACATGATGGCTTTGATCGGCGCGCCCCGCAAAGCTGCGCGCATTCCGCTGCCGCCGGCGCCGCTATAGTCGACATCGCCGCTCACAATGGCCGCGATGGCCGTGGTGCCGGGAATGACGATGGTTTCGTTTTCCAAACCTTGATCGCGAAAAAACCCTTTCACTTCCGCCACCGGCAGGCTGAGATAGTTCAGGGTGGCGCGAGGAATAGCGGTTCTAACTCGCTCTGCGGCAGCGTTGCTCGGGAATAGCACCACTAAGACTAATAGGACGAATATCTTCATCGGTGTGTCCTCATCGCGTGGCTTCCCGGCGCACTTCGTCAAGCACTCGGAAATCGACGATCTTGTTCAAAGCAGTATCGCCGATGGTTTTGTCGGACTGCTGCATCAGCTTCACATGTACTTTAAGACCGGCGTCCGACGAGGCTCCGTCGCGGCTCGCCGCTTTCATGATGGAAACGTAGGAGTCGCGCGCGGTAGCGGCATCGAGCTTCCACTCGCGCTCGACGATCTTGATCGTCTCTTCGGCGTGGTCGCGGGAAAACAGCAGACCGCGATAAATCGCCCGCAACAACCGCTTCACTTGATCGCGATTCTCCGCCAGCCGGCGCTCGGTGGTGGTGAAACCGTTGCTCGGAAACTCGATGGCGTCGCCGAGAAATAACAGCTCGCGAAAGCCTTTTTGCTTGAGCATCGAATTATCCGGCGGATTGGCGATGTTGGCGTCGACCGAACCGGCGATCAACGCGGCGTTGCGGGTGTTGCCGAGACCGATCATGATCAGCACGACGTCTTTTTGCGGGTCGAGGCCATTCGCTTGTAGCGCGACCCGTGCGGCTAAATCTGTGGTTCCACCGAAACGGCTGACGGCGACGTATTTGCCGCGCAGCTCGGCGACCGATTTGATGTTAGGCTTCGACATTAAAAAATAATTCGGCAAGCGCGCGCCGAAGAAGATCGTTTTGAGCGGCGCGCCCTTGGCCGCCAGGCGCAGCGCCGAGTCGGCGACGCCGTGATATTCGACTTCGCCGCCAAGCAGCGCGTTGTGCGCGATGTTGGGCAACATCGCCGGCAATTCGAGATCAAGATTCTCGTCTTTGAAAAAACCCCGGCGCAGGGCGACGAACATCGGCAGGTAGCCCAGCGAGCGCGATGGTAATGCCAGGCGAATTTGTTCCGCGCCAACAAATTCCGCGCTCAAGAGCGATGCCGTGAGTGCGAACGTCATTAAAGACAGGCGAAGGCGATTGGCGATTTTCATCTTGGCTATTGGCATCCGCGTAGAATTGCTCGCTAGTATAGCGGTATGGGGATATGAAGCAACTCTTCGAGTTTTATGGCTTTTGGCGTCACTCGAGTTTAGAATGAAGCAATCGATCGGGAGGAATCTATGGCCCTTGGGCGAGTGTTGGTCGAAGAATTTCAAGCTGACGTGCTTCAGTGGCTGGGCGAGCGGGTTGAGCTGGTGGTCGTCAATCCGTGGGTCGAGCCACAGCGTTGGGAATTGGAAGCGTCGCGCGTCGACGCGGTGATTAGCCGCAAGGGTAAAATCACCCGCGAGCAGATGGCGAAGAGCGCCGGCCGGTTAAGAATCATCGCGCGCACCGGTGTTGGTGTCGATCCGTCGCGGGTCGATCTTGAAGCGGCAAAGGAACTCAAAATCTGGGTGACCAACCAACCGGGCAGCAACGCGGTGTCGGTCGCGGAGTTAGTGTTCGGCCAGATGATCGCCCTGGTGCGCCATACTCATGAGGCGAACCGCGCGGTGAAGGAGAATCGCTGGAGCGATTACCTGAAATTCATCGGCAGCGAGCTCGCCGGCAAAACTCTAGGTATCATCGGCATGGGCAATATCGGCGCGCGCATGGCGCTGCGCGCCCGGGCCTTTGAAATGAATTTCCTGGTATACGATCCTTATATCCCGGAATCTCACGTGACGGCGCTCGGCGGCAAGTGGGTGAGCTTGCACGAACTGCTCGCCGACTCCGACTTCGTGACGATTCACTGTCCGCTCAACCGCGAGACCCGCGGCATCGTCGGGCAGAAAGGGCTCGCGCTGATGAAACCGTCGGCGTTTCTGCTCAACGCTGCGCGCGGCGGCATTGTCGACGAAGACGCGCTGTGCCGGGTGCTGCAGCAGAAAAAGATCGCCGGGGCGGCATTGGATGTCATCGCCGACGAACCGCCGGCAAAAGATCATCCGCTGTTCAAGCTCGACAACGTGCTGTGGACGCCGCATTTAGGAGCGGTGACGTTGGAGGCTTCTCAACGCGGCGAGTGGGGCGCCGCCGAAGAAGTTATCCGCGTGCTCGAACGAAAGCGGCCGAAGAATCCCGTCGTCGATGCCGACGAAGCGCGTTTGCTTCTGCCGGCTTGAAGAAAAGCGCGTAAGAGGTAAAGGGTGAAGGGGTTAGTGTCGGATTAGGGACTTTGACGCAAGTCAGGTCGATGGCAATGCTGCAAAACGGCACGGCAGTTCTCTGCCAACCTAGCGCAGTTGGGCTTTGCCTACTTCAACGCTGCCGTCTTTTTTGAAGCGCACGACGTTGACGGTTCCGGTGTATTCCGGCGAGCCGGAATAGTGTGCGTTGACATCGCCGTTGCCCACCGCTATGGACTGATTCCAGTGACCGAGGGCGACATAGTCGGCGCTGGTGGCGAGCAGTTCTTCGCGGTGTATTAACCAGGAGCCGATCATGCGATTGGGATCGCGGGCTTCGTCGACATAGTGGCCGTGCGCCGCGGCAAGTTGCCAGCGCGTCGTGCGCGGCCGCGGATTGGCCAGCGGTGACATGTCGGTGTAGTCGAAGTGGGCATGGCCCCAAATTTCCAAGTCGAATTCGGGGAAAAGCACCGCTTTGTCGACGTTGAGGCCGAGAATGCTGACATTGGAAACTTCGCCGAGTCCACCGCGCCGATAGACCGAGTCGGGAGTGAGCGGGTCGTGATTGCCGGGCAGGATTACCACCGGTCTAGCGTAATCGCGCAGGATCTGCGCGGCCCGTTCGAGAAGCTCGACTGGTTGACGGTGATTATCGAAGGAATCGCCCGCGAGCAGGACGACATTGGCCTCAACTGACAATGCCGCGTCGAGAACTTTGGGCAGGTTCGCCAAACGATCGCGCTCGCTAAAGCTGTCGTCGGTTCCGAGGTGCAAATCGGAGCTGTGTACGATGGTGACTTCCGGATGTCCAGCCATGGTCATTTTTCCAGTAGCAAATTTACCGGAACCCTAACAAACGCGCGCTCAAAAGAAAAGCAGCGTTGGAAATGCAACGAGCCGCGCATGGCGGCCCGTTGCTGAGAACAGTGGAGGGTGAGTAGACGGAATATTACTTGGTCTTGGCCTTGGCTTCGACTTTCATCTTGTCGTCGGGTTTGGCTTTGGCTTCAGCTTTGCCTTTGGGCGCTTCCTTGCCCTCGATGGTCGTCGCGATCATTTTGTATTTGATCATCACTTTATCGCCTTTTTTGATTTCGCCGGTAGCTTTGGTGTCTTTGTCGCGGGCGATTTCCCAGTTATCGTTGCCTTTCTTGACAATGATAACGTCGTCTTTGACGTCAACGACTGGCCCGGTAACCTGATAGTCCTTGGCCAACGCCATCGAAGCAGCAGTAAGAAATGCCGCGGCAACTAAAGTAGCGAGCAAATGTTTCATCGATGAATCCTCCGTATTTGGTTTGTCGGTTAAAGTTGTGGCGCCATCGCGTTGCCCTCCCATCAGCGCGATCAGCTATCTATTTGATTGGACGATAGAGATTACAGCTTGATTCAATCTTATAGCGCAGCAAGGTTAGAGGCTCAAGGAAAAACCGACGGGGCAAAAAATCGTGGGCGCGCCGACGCTTGATTAACGCTCTGTTCCATTTGCGAAAAGCTGTGCGTGGGGCTCGCAAAAATAGCGGGCAAAAAAAATCGAGCAAGGTAGGGAGGGCCACCTTGCTCGATCGATACGATACTAAATGAAAAGTTTACTTGCTAGCCTTCTTGTCGTCGACTTTCGCTTTATCATCGGTTTTAACCGAAGCCGTGTCGGATTTCTTCTCATCACCCATGGCGCCGGCTTTGGTATCAGCGCCCTTGGCGCCCTTGACGCCCGCAGCGCCCTTTTCGCCCTTGACGCCGGCAGCGCCCTTGACGCCCGCAGTACCCTTTTCACCCGCAGCGCTCTTTTCGCCCTTGACGCCCGCAGCACCCTTTTCACCCGCAGCGCCCTTTTCGCCCTTGACGCCCGCAGCACCCTTTTCACCCGCAGCGCCCTTTTCGCCCTTGACGCCCGCAGCGCCCTTTTCACCCGCAGCGCCCTTTTCGCCCTTGACGCCCGCAGTACCCTTTTCAGCCTTCTTCTCTTCTTTCACAGCTTCGCCGGCAAACGCCGTAGAGGCCAAAAACATAGAGGCAACTAACACACCTAGAAAACGTTTCATGCAGCAATCCCCCTTCAGATATTGTTATTGATTTCTGTAAACGAATCGATGGCCGCACCGCCCTCCACTCGACACGAACTCAGCCGATTCATTCTGGTGAATTTGACGCGCGACGGTCACTTTCCATTCACGCTGTATCTGGTTTATATATGAAGCAGCACCCTTTCTCAACCGGGGAGCCGCTGGCTCTTCTCTATAAGTGGCTGAAATAAAGGAGGTTCGATCGATGGCGGAGAAATTGCCGATCGCCAAAGGCAGCGCGGATTGTTCGTTGTTGCCCGGTATGGCTAATCGCCACGGACTGATCGCCGGAGCGACGGGCACGGGTAAGACCGTAACGCTCCGGGTCATCGCCGAGAACTTTAGCCGCATCGGTGTGCCCGTGTTTATGGCTGATGTCAAAGGCGATCTCTCCGGTACCGCGCGCGCCGGCGCTGCCAATCCGAAGATCGCTGAGCG
>JAERMN010000586.1 GCA_016844625.1 Deltaproteobacteria bacterium | reverse complement strand
GTTCATCGGGCGCGCCGGACATCAAGCGAGGGTTTCAGACCGCCGAAACCTGCTCGGGTGGGGCAATCGACGGTGAGATCGCCATTACGGTTCCCATTTGCCAGAATAGAGGGCAAGTGAACACCGTTTTAGGCAATGCTGAGCAATTTTTTAGTGCCAACGGGATGCCTAACAGCTGGTGGATCATCCCGGTTATAGGGGGTGGAGGCAATTGTGATCCGACTAACCCGACGCCGATCGTAACCTGGGCCAAAATTAGGCCGACAGCGGTTGTCAAAACCGGGAATCCCAAATACATAACGGCAGACGTCGCTTGCGGCGATAACATCATACAGGAACTGAATGTTAGTCTGTGTTTTCGTCACAGGCTGGTGCGGGAGAAGGTGAAAAATATGTAGGTTTATAGACCCAAGCCCTGCTTTTCGACCAGCGAACTCGCATAACTCTAAACGGATTGGCTGCTTGTGCACCCAATCCGTTATTTTTCCATCAAAGTTTTTTCATGTACAGGTTGATTTACTGTTTTTTGCTCGGCTCAGCGATTTTGCCGGCGTTGGGCTGTCGTCCGGCAAACGAGTCACAAAAGATCGCCGAAGTCGACGGGGCCGCAATTACTCAAGCGGATTTAGATCGCTCGGGTGGGAAAGCACTGTCCAAGGCACGTGAGCAACTTTACAAGCTGGAGCGTCAGAAGCTTGACGAACACATAGGCGCGACTTTACTAACCAGGGAAGCGAAGACTCGAAACGTTTCCGTGACAACGCTTTTGGAGCAAGAGGTTAATGGTAAAGTCCCGCCGATCACGGACGAGGAAATACAAAGTTTTTATGTAAGCCATAAGGATCGTCTACGGGTTGAATTCGCCAAGGTCCATGATCAGATTCGCGACTTCCTGCGCGAACAAAAAAGTGAGACGCAAAAGAAGGAATTTTTTACAGCGCTGCGCTCCAAGGCTAAAGTCACAACCTATTTGAAGCCGCCGCCGGTGTTTCGCGTGGAGGTGGCGTTTGCCGGGGCGCCGCTCAGGGGAGCGGAAAAGGCCGCTGTTACAATCATTAAGTTCGAGGACTTTCAATGTCCCTATTGCAAGACCGTTCAGCCAACATTTAGGGAACTGCTCAAGCGTTACGACGGCAAAGTAAAGCTCGTCCACAAGGATCTTCCGCTCGATGAGATCCATCCTCAAGCCCGTTCGGCGGCGGAAGCGGCGCGCTGCGCGGGGGAGCAGGGAAAGTTTTGGGAATATCATGACAAGCTCTACGCGCAGACCCCGAAGCTGGGCGTCGAGGATCTCAAAAGTGCAGCCAAAGAAGTCGGTTTGAATCTCGGCCCTTTCGAGCAGTGTTTCACCAGCGGCAAGTTCAAAGGCGCCGTGCAGAAGGATGTAAACGAAGGCGCCAATCTCGGCCTCACGGGTACGCCGGCTTTCTTCATCAACGGCAGGGAGATTTCCGGCGCGCAGCCGGTTGAAGCTTTTGCCGCGATCATCGACGAGGAGTTGGGTCAAGCCAAATAAGCTCCGGTTGTTATGGAGCGCTCTGAGTCGATCTCTTGAACGTACCCTCCGCGAAGCTTGCGTCCGTTTGGTGAATAAAGATTCGAAGCATTCACCGGGGAGACACAGTGCGGCGAAGCCGCAACCAAAGAATATAAGAGAATTAGCCGCAAAGAACGCAAAGTTCGCAAAAAGGAATCGAGTTTGTACAAGGGAGTTCGCAAAAAGGAATCGAGTTTGTACAAGGGGCGACCGGCTGGTCGCCCTTCTTGGCTATAGTAATACACGCTTTTCCCCAGACCGGGCTGGGGGAAGGAGGTTCTCCTGTCAGCGAACAGCCGCAACCAAAGAAGATAGGAACTGTTCACCACGAAGTGTGCCATGAGCTTACGCTCGTTCGCTGAGAATGAAAATGGAGGGATTTCCCTCCACGTGGTCCTCCCCGCGACTCGTCATTCCCGCGCACGCGGAAATCCAGGTTTGTTCCGCCGAATTAGTCTGGATACCCGCTTTCGCGGGTATGACGGACCTAGGCGGCGTCTTCGTTCTCATTCCCCCTCAGAAGTATTTTCGAAGGAGGACACGAAGGACACGAAGTTCGGAGTCTAAGGGAGCGCGGACATTCTTGTCCGCGAATTCTTGCGGGTTCGCTCGAGGGTGCGCCCAGCGCACCCTACACACGCCGCTTGATCGTTGGACGCTAGGACAAACATGTTGGTGTTAGTTTTTGGATAGCAATACGAAGAGCACGAAGTTCGGAGTTGTAATTATTCGAACCCTTCGTGTCCTTGGTGATCTTCGTGGTGAGAGCGGATTTTCTCATCAAGCGGGAGCAATCTCGGCTAGACTCGTCCGAGGTGTTGGGACAGTTGCTAACAGAATTATCGAGCTGTGCCCGGCGTCGCGGTGCGACGGGAATCGCTTGGTGTGTGGGGGGTAATCGTCACGCGACTTTTTTCACCCGGCCCGAATGAATGCAGTCGGTGCAGACCAAAACGCGTTTAACCTGGCCGTCAAAATTGCCGCGCACGCGCTGTAAATTCGGTTTCCACGAACGTTTGGTTTTGTTGTTGGCGTGGCTCACCTTGTGACCGACCGAACGCCCCTTGCCGCATATCCTACAAATTCTCGCCATTTTGCTTCACGATCCTTTCAATAATTTCGCTGGTTGAGAATCCCTGCAAATACGGAATACGTATGACCCGCCCGCCGCTCTTTTCGACCAGCTCTGCGCCGACGACTCTGTCAGCACTCCAGTCCGCGCCCTTAACCAGAACATCCGGTTGGATCGCGGCGATCAGTCGAGTGGGATCGGGATCGTCGAATACAACGACGTAGTCTACCATCTCCATCGCCTCGATCAACTCGATACGATCCATTTCAAGCATTATGGGACGTTTGGGTCCCTTTATTTCCTTGACTGATTGATCGCTGTTGAGCGCCACGATCAGCAGATCGCCGGCCGCCTTGGCTTGCCGCAAGATATGCACATGGCCGCGATGCACCAAGTCGAAACAGCCATTGGTGAATACTACGGTTTGCCCTTGCTTGCGCGCGTGGGCCGCGATCGCGGTCAACGCGTCAAGGCTCTTGAGCTTCCCGGACATGTCTTTGGGTAGCATGATAAATCGTTGTTTTCAATTAATTATCTCGTGATTATCTGGGTTTGTGGGGAAAATTTCACGAGCTTGATTCCGCTCTAAAATTTCGCTAAGGTCACTGCACCATAAACTTTACCCCCACGCTTAACGTCGCTAAATTATCTAGGAGGGAATAATGGAATATCAGGATCTGAGAGACTGGATTCAAATCGCCGATGAAATGGGGGAACTCAAGACCCTCAAGGGTTGCGATTGGAACCTCGAAATCGGTGCGATCACTGAATTGGTCCATCACAAAGAAGACGGCCCGGCGGTACTTTTTGAAGATATTAAGGATTACCCCAAGGGATTTCGGGTGTTGTCGAATTCCTTGTCGTCGCGTAAGCGTTTGGCGCTGACTCTGGGACTTCCTTGCGGCGAAACCAAGATGGACTTCGTCAAGATCTGGAAAGAGAATTATAAAAAAATCAAACCACTCCCGCCCAAATTCGTCAAGAAAAGCCCGCTGCTCGAAAACGTTTATAAAGATGGCGACATCGACATGTTCATGTTCCCGACGCCGAAGTGGCATGACAAAGACGGCGGCCGCTATATTGGCACCGGCAGCGTCGACATCACCCGCGACCCGGACGAGGGCTGGGTCAACTACGGCACGTATCGAGTTATGATTCATGACAAAGACAAATTGGGCTTCTACATTTCTCCTGGTAAGCATGGACGCATTCAAAGGGAAAAATACCAGGCCAGCGGTCAGCCGTTTAAAATGGCGATGTCCTTCGGCCATGATCCGCTGACTTTCTTGGCCGGCAGCATCGAAGTGCCTTACGGCGTTCCGGAATACGAATTTATCGGCGGCATCCGCGGCGAACCCTTTGAAATGATCGAAGGCGAGTACTCCGGCCTGCCGATTCCCGCCAACGCCGAGATCGTCATTGAAGGCGACGTCCATTTCGACAATCCGAAAGTTGAAGGACCCTTTGGCGAATGGACCGGTTATTACGCCAGCGCCGAACGCGCCGAGCCATGGGTTCATGTGAAGCGACTTTATCATCGCAACAACCCGATCATTCTCGGTTCGCCTCCAGGGCGCCCGCCGGCGGAGCTTGGCTGGTACCGCTCCTATCTTCGTTCGGCTTTGATTTGGGACGAGATGGAAAAGGCCGGCGTGCCGGATGTCAAAGGCGTGTGGCTTACGGTTTCCGGCGGCAGCCGATTGATGATGTGCGTTGCCATGTCGCAGTGCCACGCCGGCGCCTATCTCGGCCGTTTCGTGGTGGTTGTCGACGATGACATCGATCCATCGAACACCGACGACATGATCTGGGCGATGTCGAGCCGCTGCGAGCCGGAGGCCGACATCGATATTCTACGCCGCTGCTGGAGCGGCCCGCTCGACCCAGTGATCCATCCGAGCAAGAAGGGCTTCAACTCGCGCGCGATCATCGACGCGACCCGGCCCTATGAGTGGATCAAAGACTTCCCACCGGTCGCCGAGTCACCGAAAGAAGTGCTCGACGCTACCGCGAAGAAGTGGGGTGGCGAACTGTTCGGCACGAACGGCAAGAAGTAAGAACTTTAATCTGCTTCGTGTAACGAAGGGCAAGCCGGTGAACGCTGGCTTGCCCTTTTTGTTTTCAGTAACAATCGCGCCTGCGGATCAAGAGACCGGCGAGATTGTTTTACAGCGCGGGACGTTCGATTTTTTAGCGTGGGTTCTGGTGCGTCTCTGGTCATCACTTTGCGCTGCGTACGGACGAACTCTAAGAGTCCTCTTATTGACTCTCGTATAAGTAATGGATATATCGCCAAT
>JAERMN010000585.1 GCA_016844625.1 Deltaproteobacteria bacterium | reverse complement strand
ACTCCGAACTTCGTGCTCTTCGTGTCCTTCGTGGTGAAAACTGCGCGGCTAACTTTTCAAGGCCGATCGCAGCGCCGGCACAACCAACTTCGCGCAGCGTTCCATCGACTTGAGGACTTTGTCTTGGCCTAGGCCGCCGAAGTGAAAGGTCAGACCGATATGCGTCGTGCGGACGACGTCGATGATGCGTTGCAAGATGCGCGCGCAGGTTTCCGGCCCGCCGAACACACCGCGGCTGTCGCGCACCATGGCGCTAAATTCCAAATGGCCGAACACGCGCGGGTAGCCCGGATTATCCGGTGTCATATTGATCGCTTCCAAGGCGAAACCGCGCCAGCGGTGCCAGTGTTCGATTACATCCGCTTTGGCTTGTTCATCGCTGTCACCGACGTAAATCGGGTACATGGTGAAGACGTCTTTATCGTCAACCGAATGGCCGGCGGCGCGCAATGCCGCTTGGTACATTTCGACGCGCGGCCTCTGCTCTTCGTTGGTGGCGATCCACGGCAGGGTCATCAAGTGATGGCCGCGTGTGCCGACCATATGGAAACTCTCCGGATCGCGGTTGGCGGTGATGTAGATCGGTGGATGGGGTTGCTGCAGCGGCTGGGGATAAACTCGAAGCTTGGGGAATTTGTAATACTCACCCTGCCACTCGAATTCCGCGCCGCTCCACGCGCGCATGATGATGTCGAGCGCTTCCGGCAGTCTTTTTTGTGCATCGTTCCAATCATAGCCAAACACCGCGTATTCGGTCGGATGCATGCCGCGGCCGGCACCGAAACAAAGCCGTCCGCCGGACAGCTGATCGACCATGGCGAACTCCTCCGCGATGCGCAGCGGATTGTGCATTGGGACGATCGACACCGCGGCGCCCAGTTTCAATCTTTTCGTGCGCTGCGACGCCGCGGCCAGGATCACCGACGGACTCGGCAGCTGGCCGCCGAAGTGGCGAAAGTGATGCTCGGTGACCCAGAGCGAATCAAACCCCAGCGACTCGGCCGCATCCATTTGCTCAAGCCACTTCGAATAAACTTCCCGGCTCCCACCATCGAGCTCGGGAACATAAGTGTTAAGAATGTAGTAGCCGAATTTCACGTGCGGTTTTTCTCCTTGGAAAGATTGGGCACACCGTTGTGATATCTAAACGTGAGGACGAAAATATGGGGAATTACCCCAAGGGTCAAGCTGATTGACGTTTCAATGGTGTGACAATGCCGTTTCAATTGACCCCACGAACCCCGTGGTGCTAATTTAACCGCTACCAAGCTCAGCCATGCACCACCCGACAAAAACCGCTCTGCTCCTGTTTGCCCTGTTCGGCTCGGTGAATTTCCTTCACGCTCAAGAGACTGAACATCAACCCCGACAAGGAAGTGAAAATCATCCCCGTCGGCGGCGCGCCCAGCGGCGGGGTCAATACCCCGGCTGCGAAGTGACTTCGTTTATTGATCGCAAAATGTAGCTTGTTAACGTCGCACTCCATTTGCAATCTCAGGGCAAAGTAGCATTAATAAAGATCATCTCTTCGTGGAGAATAGAATGAAGCAAAAAAACCGTTTACTGTATTTCTTAATTGCTGCTGGCGGGTCCATCGTCTTAGCGGCGCAAGCCCGCGCGCAGGAGCTCAGCAAACTCCCCTACGTGCCGACACCGCAGATCGTTGTCGACGAGATGCTAAAGATGGCCAATGTCACGGCCAAAGATTTCGTCGTCGACCTCGGTTCCGGCGATGGCCGGATGATTCTCACCGCGGCGAAAACTTTCAAAGCTAGCGGCCTCGGCGTCGATATCGATTCTAAGCTGGTCGGTCTGTCGAACCAAGCAGCCAAGTCGCAAGGACTCGATGAGCGCGCTAAGTTCATCGAGCAGGACATGTTCAAAGCGGACATCAGCAAAGCCTCGGTGATCACGCTCTACGTCTTGCCTGATTTTATGGAGAAGCTCCGCCCCAAACTCTTGAAAGAGTTAAAACCCGGCACGCGTATCGTCGCCCACGATTATTATATGAGTGGCTGGTTTCCCGATCGGCAGGCGGTGTTGACCGTGCCGGAGAAAGTCGACGCCAATGGCACCGACAAAGCCTATCTATATCTCTGGATCGTGCCGAGCATTGTCAGCGGACATTGGCGCATGGACCTCGACCTCGGCACGGCTAGACCGCTGCCCATCGTTCTGTCGTTCAATCAAGAATATCAAATGCTCAACGCCGCCGCGGAAACTGTACTCGGCGCGCTCAAAATCGAAAGCCCGACGCTCAAAGGCGAAGAGTTGGATTTTTTCCTGACCGTTGGCGGAATCAACTATCGTTTCACCGGCAGGGTTCAAGGCGACAAGCTGGAAGGCACGGCTGTTTCAGGAACGGCTCCAAAGCCGATTCCGTGGCGCGCAAACAAGCTGGCGCCCGACCGGAAATGAATTTGACATCGCCGCCGAGGTTTCGTAGGGAATAGGAAATCCCGGCGCAGCATTCACATGCCGAGCAAGTTGACTTAACGACCGCATGCAAAACTATTTGAGAGCGAGGAATTAGACTATGAGTACCGCGCCTTCCAAGTATACGCCGGAAACCGCCGCTATCCCAAATTCCCCAAGCGCAACTCGCCCGGTGAAAAACCCGGCGGCTGGGACCCCAAGGCGCGCATCGGCGAAATGGAAACCGACGGCGTGTCGGCTGAAGTGCTTTACCCGACCCTCGGATTGCGCCTGTTCGCCATGGAAGATGCCGAGTGCCAGGAAGCCTGCTTTGAGATTGCCAACGATTGGATGATCGATTACTGCAAAGTGACGCCGGGCCGGCTGATCGGCATACCGATGATCTCGCTCTATAATCTTAAGAGCGCGATCACGGAGCTCGAACGCTGCAAGAAAGCCGGCATGGTCGGCTGCTTGATCTGGCAAGTGCCGCCCGAACATTTGCCGTTTACCAGCGACTACTACGACCCGTTCTGGGAAGCTGCGGCGGCAATGAATATGCCAGTGAATCTGCACATCCTCACCGGTTTCAACTATAGCCGCTTCGAGCGCAAAGGACTCGACACTTACAAGACCGCCGTCAACGACAAGGTCAACGACGCGGCGAACACGCTGTTCGATCTGCTCTTCACCGGCGTGCTGTCGCGTTTCCCAAAATTGAAATTGGTTTACGTCGAAAACGAATGCGCCTGGCTGCCGTTCTACACCCATGAATGGGACAAGTACTGGCTGCGCTTTAAGACCAAAGTGCCGCTGCCGTTCATGAAAAAATTACCCGGTGAATATGTCAACGAACAGGTGTACGCAACTTTCTTTAGCGATCCGTGCGGCGGCCAGCTGATGAATCGCTACGGCCAAGATACGTTTATGTGGTCCAATGATTATCCGCACGCCGCCTCGCCGTGGCCGCACTCGCGCAAAGTGATCGCCGAAGAGCTCGGCCACTTGCCGAAAGATGTCCTGCGCAAAGTGGTGCGCGAGAACGTCATCAAGCTCTACGATCTCAAGATCGACGGGATCAACAATTAATTGCGGCGTGCGCAAATT
>JAERMN010000584.1 GCA_016844625.1 Deltaproteobacteria bacterium | reverse complement strand
GTCCTGCCCTACGCTCGCTACCTGGCCGGCAAGCTCAAGATTCCCATCGAGCTGTTGGCGGTGATCGATATCGCCGAGATGGCGACCCATATTGCCGCGCAAAAGGCGCGCTATCTCGACACCATGATCGAGGATGGCGTGCGCGCGAGCACGACTTATCTGCGCGGTATCGCCACCACTTTTCCAGACGCCAAAGTGACTTGCACGGTGGAGAAGGGTCGCGCCGAAGACACGATCATCGAGAAGAGCGAGGCCGACGCCGCCATGTTGATCGCCATGGCGACCCATGGCCGTTCGGGTTTGAATCGCTTCTTGCTCGGCAGCGTCGCCGAGAAGGTGCTGCGCGGCAGCGCCAATCCTTTGCTGCTCATCCGCGCCGCGGATGAAGCCAAGGGAGAAGGCGAAGCCATGCTCGCTTCCATCGTCGTTCCCCTCGACGGCTCGGAGTTGGCCGAGAGCGTGTTGCCGATGGTCGCAACCATGGCGAAAATGTTAGACCTCGAAATCGTGCTGTTCCGCGCCTACCATATTCCTTACAACGCCTACGCCGGCGACGACGGCTACATGGTGAACTATGACGAGCTGATCGCCAGCGTGCGCGATGAGTCGAACGGGTATCTGGAAAAGAAAGTGGCGGAGCTAAAAAAGCTTGGCGTCGCGAAAGTCACGGCGGCGACCAAAGAAGGTTTCGCCGGCGACGAGATCATCGCCTTGGGGCGCAAGACTCCGGACAACTTGATCGCCATGTGCTCGCACGGCCGCTCGGGTGTGCGCCGGTTTGTGCTCGGCAGCGTCACCGAAACCGTGGTGCGCCATTCCGGCGAGCCGGTGCTGGTGGCGCGGGCAAAGTGACCTTAGCCGGCTAGAAGGGACCAAGCGCATGTATAAGAAAATCCTTGTTCCGCTGGATGGCTCGCCATCGGCCGAGAACGTGTTGCGGTGGTCGATTTTACCGAACTGGCGCGCAGCGTTTCGGCCGCGGACGGCCTGTTCTTAGACAGGTTGGCCAAGGATGAGGCGCGCCGGAGCGGTGTTTATTTGACCGGAATCTCCCAGAGTTTTTCCGGTATTGCCGCGCGCTGTCTGGTGAAGCAAGGCAGGGCTGCGGATATCATTGTTGAAATAGCAGCAGCCGAAAAAGACACGCTGATTATGATGGCTACCCATGGCCGTTCCGGACTCAATCGCTTCTTCTTGGGCAGTGTGACAGAGAAAGTTTTGCGCGCTACGTCGAGTCCGTTGCTCGTGGTGCGCGCAAAGGAGAAGGCTGTAGCCGGGGGCGAAGCGATTTTTAAATCGCTTGTGGTGCCACTCGACGGTTCCGAACTGGCGGAGAGTGTGATGCCGTCAGTTGTCGCGTTGGCCAAACAGCTCGACCTCGAAGTTATTTTGTTCCGTGCTTACGCGGTTCCCTACGGCGCCTATAGCACCGGCGAAGGCTTCTACGATCCGGTGAACCTCGAAGCGTTCTTGGCGCGGCTGCGCCAGGAAACCATCGATTATCTCGAAGGCAAAACCGCCGAGTTGAAACGCCAGGGACTTGCGCAAGTTTCCTACGTCGCCAAGGAAGGGATGAGTGCCGACGAGATCATCAAATTCGCCCGTGCCACTCCCGATAACCTGATCGCCATGTGCAGCCACGGATACTCCGGCGTGAAGCGCTGGGTGCTCGGCAGCGTGACCGAAACGGTGGTGCGCCACGCCGGCGATCCGGTGCTGGTGCTGCGGGCGCAGAGTTAACCTTGCGTGCAAAACCAAGGCGGACGCCATGTATAGCAAAATCTTAGTGCCATTGGACGGATCGCCATTAGCCGAGCAGATTCTTCCTTACGTTCGTCCACTCGCGGTAACGGACAATATCCCCGTTGAACTGCTCTGGGTGAATGACATTGAAATTGCTCAGTGGCCGCCGCGCTCGGGTAAAGAGTATTTGCGGCAAGCTACAGCCAAGTATTTGGCGGCGGTTAAACGGATCGATTCGATCGAAGCCGATGGCAAGTCCGCTGCGGAGATCGTGCGCCGCGCCGCGGCTGAGCCAAGTTGTCTCATCGCCATGGCGACCCATGGGATGTCCGGCATGCGCCGTTGGCTGATCGGTAGCGTCGCCAGTAAGGTTGCTCAGTTGGCGCACAATCCTTTGCTCTTGGTTCGACCGACCGAGAACGCCGATCCGGCCGCGGCCATTGAACTTAACACGATTTTCGTGCCGCTCGACGGATCGGGACTGGCGGAAAAAGCCCTGCCCCATGCCGTCGCGTTAGCGAAAAGATTAAGACTCGCGGTGCAGCTGTTGCGCGTTTACACGTTGCCAAGCGATGCCTATATTGTCGCCGATGGCGTGATTGCCCAGGGAGCGGCGCAGTTTAGAGAGGCGACGCACAAAGAGGCCGAGAGCTATCTTGAAGGCAAGGTGGAATCCCTTCGTGCCGAAGGTTTGGATCACGTCATTGGCACAGCGATGGAAGGCGATGCCGCGAGTGAAATCATCGATCTGGCGGCCAAAACTGCCAATAGTCTGATCGTCATGTCAACCCACGGCAGATCCGGCATCGGCCGCTGGCTGCTCGGCAGCGTCGCCGAGAAAGCTATCCAGCACTCGCGCGCTCCGGTGCTGCTGATTCGCGCGGGTTAAGAGACGCAGAGATATCTAGAAAGCGTCGCCCGCCACGCGACATTGGCTATTTTATGGCCACCTATGAAGAGCCTGCCATTCACATCGGAGCAGTTCTTTGAAGTCTTCGTCCGGTATAACGACGCGGTATGGCCCATGCAGTTGGTTTTGAATGGCGCCGCGTTAATCTGCATCGGTTTGCTTTTTGTCGAGCGCGCCTGGGCAAGCCATATGATCTCGCTGCTGCTGGCGGGCCTTTGGCTCTGGATGGCGCTCGCTTATCACTTGGCATTCTTCTCCGCGATCAATCCCGCGGCCTGGTGGTTCGGAATTCTTTTCACGCTTGGCGCCATGGCTTTCGACTGGTTCGGCGTGGTGCACGACCGGCTGCGCTTTTACGCATCCGGCGGAGCGAGGCAGGTTATCGGCGCGCTCCTGTCGATCTTCGCGCTTGGGATCTACCCGGCAGTGAGCTACGTTATGGGCCATAGCTATCCGGCCGCGCCGACATTCGGTCTCCCTTGTCCGACAACTGTTTTCACCATCGGCATGCTGCTATTCGCCGAAGCGCCGGCGCCGCGCGCCGTTTTCGCCGTGCCGATAATATGGTCGATGATCGGCGCGCTGGCGGCACTTTGGTTTGGCATGTTAGAGGACTTGTCCTTGTTAGTCAGCGGCGGCATCGGCCTCGCTGCTGTTTTGTCCTTAGATCGGCCAACAAAACTAACTCTGCATTCCGATGCGCCGCATGCCGTGAGACCGTGAAAGGAGTTGGACATGCAGTTGATTACAGTGAAGATCGACAAGCCGGATGACATCAACTTCATTCTGGGACAAAGTCACTTCATCAAGACCGTCGAAGATATTCACGAAGCCTTGGCGCAGTCCGTTCCGGGAATTAAATTCGGTCTCGCGTTCTGTGAATCTTCCGGCGCAATGCTGATCCGTTGGAGCGGCACTGACGACGCGATGATCGAACTGGCCAAGCGCAATGCGCTGGCGATTTCCGCCGGCCACAGCTTCATAGTTTTTCTTGGCGCCGGTTTCTTCCCGCTGAGCGTGCTCAACAACATTAAAATGGTCCCCGAAGTC
>JAERMN010000120.1 GCA_016844625.1 Deltaproteobacteria bacterium | reverse complement strand
ATATTTTTCCTTGGCGGCTTCCCAGGGATTGGCCATGATCTGTTTCAGACCGAGGGAAATACGCCGGTGTCCGGGATCGACGTTGAGAACAACGACCTCGACCTGCTGACCGACTTGGAGAATTTTCGACGGATGGGCGACCTTGCGGGTCCAAGACATCTCAGAAATATGGATCAACCCTTCGATGCCGCTTTCCAGTTCAACGAAAGCGCCGTAATCCATCAGACTGATCACCTTGCCTTGCACGCGCGCGCCGACGGCGTATTTTTCCGCCACCGTGTGCCAGGGATCGGGCGTCAACTGTTTCATGCCGACACGACGACGTGGATCTTCTGGGCCACCTGAACGATTTCAGATGGATGGTTGATCCGGCCCCAAGACATATCGCTTATATGGAGAATGCCGTCGATGCCACCGAGGTCGACGAAGGCGCCATAACCCGTGATGTTTTTTACCGTGCCCTCGAGAATGACGCCTTCCTCGAGAACCTTGAGAATTTCTTGCTTGAGGCTATCGCGCTCTTGCTCTAACAACGCTCGGCGCGAAACCACCACGTTGCCACGGCCGCGGTTGAACTTGAGGATCATAAAACGGTCAGTCGTGCCAATAAAGCGATCCAAGTTTCGGCTCGGGCGAATCTCGACGTGGGAGCCTGGAAGGAAGCCCGGCACGCCGACGTCGACGTTGAAGCCGCCTTTGACTTTGCCGAGGATGCGGCCTGCCACGCCGCGGCCTTCGTTGTAAGCTTTTTCGAGATCTTCCCAAACCTTGAGATTCTCCGCACGCTGGCGCGACAACAGGATGCCGCCGCCTTCACCTTCCTCGGTTTCGAAGTAAACGTCGACATCGTCACCGACTTTGACTTGCAGGTTGCCCTGACGGTCGGTGAATTCCTGGATGGGGATTTGCCCTTCGGACTTGTAACCGACATCGATCAACACATGGGTCGACGTGACCCCGACCACCCTGCCTTTAACCACCCCGCCGGGTTTTACCGTGCGCAGGCTTTCCTCAAACATCGCTTCGAACTCGCTGGCGCCGCCTGCGTTTGCGCCCTCTTTTTCGTCCATTTCAGCCATGAAAACTAACTCCGATCTTCTTAATTTTCTCTTGCCTTCTTCTTAACTAAATCCAAAACCAGCGCCGCAACGCTTTCCGCGTCGACACTCGATGTATCGACGCGCACCGCGTCCGCCGCTTGGCGGAGTGGCGCAATATCGCGCTCGCTGTCTCTCTTGTCGCGCTCTTCCATCTCGCGGAAAGTTTCTGCGAAATCAACCGCCCGGCCCGCCGCGAGCAGCTCTTGATACCGGCGCCGCGCGCGCTCGCGAGTAGATGCATCGAGAAAGACTTTCACTTCCGCTTCGGGAAAAATCACGGTGCCGATATCGCGCCCTTCGGCGACCACACTGCCGCGCCGGCCCATTTCGCGCTGCAGCTCAAGCAGCCGGGCGCGCACGACTTTGAGCGCCGAACTCTTCGACGCCATCTGACTCACTTCCGGCGTGCGAATCTCCGCGGCGACATCGCGCCCGTCTAATAACACTTCCAGTCTACCACCGTTCTCGCGCAAATCGATCGCCGTCTGGCGCACCACTTCATTCACCCGCGCATCATCCGCCAAATCGACGGCCTGACGCAAGAGCTTGAGCGCCAAGGCCCGATACATCGCGCCGGTGTCCAAATAGATAAAACCCAACTCCTGGGCCAACCGTTGTGCCAAGGTGCTCTTGCCTGCGCCCGACGGCCCGTCAATGGCGATGATCACATACCATCCCTTTTCCGCGCCGACTATCCTCTGTATCTAGCCTTAATGCAAACAAACTTTCTCCAGCAAATCAAAGAACGTTGGGAACGATATATCGGCACAGCGGGCATCGTCGATCTCGATCGCGCCGTCACTCAACAAGCCGGCAATGGCGAACGACATGGCGACTCTATGGTCGGCAAAACTGCGCACCGCGCCGCTTTTGAAGGGCCGGTGTTGGCCGCCATAAATTGTCATGCCGTCTTGGCGTTCGTCGACTACAACACCCAGGATGCGCAATCCTTCAGTCATCGCCGCGATGCGGTCCGACTCCTTGTAACGCAACTCCTTTACGTCAGAAAATGTCGTCACTCCGTGGGCCATGGCCCCGGCGATGGCAAGTATCGGATATTCGTCAATGGTCCGCGCCACCAACTCCGGGCCAATATCAATACCGTTTAATTTGCCGCCGCGCACGCGAATATCGGCAAGCCGCTCACCAGCCGCTTGACGCTCATTCGACAACTCAATAAGCGCGCCCATGCGCCGGAGAACTTCAATGACGCCATCGCGGGTCGGATTACAGCCGACGTTACGAATCGTCACCTCCGAACCGGGGATCAGCGCCGCGGCGACGAGAAAAAACGCCGCGGAAGAAATATCGCCCGGGATCAGCACTTCTTGGCCGATAAGCGACTGCCCGCCGGTGAGCGTAATGTTCATGCCATCGACTGCGATCGATCCGCCGAAGCCGCGAATCATCACTTCGGTGTGATTGCGCGATGGCTGGGGTTCCACCAATGTGGTCGCGCCGCTCGCTTGCAGCGCCGCCAACAAGACCGCCGACTTCACCTGGGCGCTGGCGATCGGCATGGGGTAGTGAATTCCCTTTAATCCGCCGCCGTCGATTTCCAGCGGCGCTAAACCGTTGCCGCTCTTGCTGCGAATCCGTGCGCCCATCTGCGTTAACGGATCAATGACTCTTTGCATCGGCCGCTGGCGTAGCGACCCGTCGCCATCCAGTTCGCTGTGAAACGGCAGCCCCGCCAACAAGCCAGACATGAGCCGCATGGTCGTGCCCGAGTTGCCGCAATCGAGCGCGGCTGCCGGCGCGTGGAGCCCTCTCCAACCTTTGCCGTCAATCGCGAGCCCGTCGCCGTCGCGGCCGATTGCGACGCCCATCTGGCGAAACGCGCGCACGGTGCGCGAATTATCGTCGCCGCCCGTCATGTTAAAAATCCGCGTCGTTCCTTTGGCGATGCTGCCGAAGATCACCGCGCGGTGCGCGATTGACTTATCGCCCGGCACACTGAGGTCGCCACGGAGCGGTTTCTTGATCGGTTCGATGCGTTTCATTATCAATTACACCACTTCGCGGCCGGGGTATTAGCCCCGGCCTTAACCAAAGGGGATGCGCGCCCCCTTTGGAAACCCCATTTAATGGTTTCACGCTAAACTTAGCGTGGCCTATAACAAGTTATGGAATCTCGGCGCGCACGGCGAACGCGCGCGCGAACTCCTTCTCCAAGAGCGCGCCCTTTTCGTTTTTGATCCAGCGATTGAGCTGTTCGAGATACTTTATATAGTCGCCCAACGAACGGCCCAAGGCCTTGCGGTTCATCAAACAAATATCACGCCACAATTCCGGCCGGCTCGAAGCGATCCGGGTGAAATCTTTGAAACCGCCGGCGCAGTAAGATTTCAGATCAACGCCTTTCAAGTGGGTGCGCTCCAAAGCGTTGACCAGCGCGTACACCAGCACATGGGGCAAGTGGCTGATCACGCCGAGCACCTGGTCGTGAACGTCCGGATGCATGATTTCAACATCGGCGCCGACCTTGCGCCACAGCGTCGCAACTTTCTTCAAGGCTTTCTCGTCGGTAGTTTTAATCGGCGTGAGCACGGTGCGATGGCCCACGAATAAATTTTCGCGCGCCGCTTGGGCGCCCCACTGCTCGCTGCCAGCGATCGGATGGCCGGCGACGAAAACAATATTTTTCGGCAAAAGCTTCTCCATGCCACGGACGATCTCGCCTTTAACGCTACCGACATCGCTAACAATGCAACCCGGCTCGAGCTTGGGCAGAAACGCTCTGGTTAAAGGCACGATGGTTTCTACCGGCGTGCCCATCATGAGAAAATCGACGCCGCCGGGGAACTCCTCTGGGCGGAGAAAGTAACTATCGATGATGCCTTTCTTCTTGGCCAGTTTGAGATTGCTCTCGCTTCTGCCGTAGCCGACGATTTCCCGCACCAGTTTACACCGGCGCAGGTCGCACGCCAGGGAGCCGCAAATGAGCCCCACCCCCGCCAGCACCATTTTTTCGAACATCACCGCCACGCTAGAATCTCTTCCCAGTTGCTAAGAATTCTGCATAACTTTCTCTAACGCTTCGATAAACTTCCGGTTCTCGTCCATGGTGCCGACCGTCACCCGAACATGCTCGGGAAACTTGTATCCGCCCATGGGGCGGACGATCACGCCTTGGCGGAGCAGTTGCTTGAACACTTCCTGGCCTTTGCCGACGCGAACCAGAATAAAATTGCCGTGACTCGGCACGAATGGAAGGCCGAGCTTTTTGAATTCGCTTTGCAGATATTCCAAGCCCTGGCGATTCACAGCCAAACTGCGCTTGACATGATCGCTATCGTCGAGCGCCGCCAACGCCGCCCACTGCGCCGGCGCGTTGACGTTAAAGGGCTGGCGCACCCGCTGCATCATGGCGATCAATTCCTTGGGCGCCACGCCGTAGCCGATGCGCAAGCCCGCCAAACCGTAGAGCTTAGAAAACGTCCGGAGCGTGAGTATCGCACGATCCGGTTGATGGTACTTGAGCGAATCGGCATAGCCCGCGTCTTGGACATACTCGAAATAAGCCTCATCGACGATCAGCAAAACGTCGCGCGAGAGTTTGGCGAGAAACCTCTCCCATTCGTCGCGGCGAAAAATCGTCCCGGTGGGATTGTTCGGATTAGCCAAAAACACAACGCGCGTTTGCGGCGAAATCGCCTCGGCAATCGCGCTTAGATCATGGGTGTAGTCGCGCAGCGGCACTTGCTTGCTCTTGGCGCCGACGGCTTGGACGATTAGCTGATAGACGACGAACGCCTGCTCGGCCATCACCGCTTCGTCGCCGGCGCGCATGAAAGTTCGCGCCGCCAACTCGATGATCTCGTTGGAGCCGTTGCCAAAAATGACTTGCTCCGGCAAAACCCCAAGCTTCCTCGCCAATCCATTCTTTAAGTAAAAACAATCGCCGTCGGGATAGAGGTGAAGCTCTTCGAGCTTGGCGCGAATTGCCGCCACCGCCTTCGGTGAAGGTCCCAAAGGATTTTCATTGGACGCCAGCTTCACCGAGTTGGCGATGCCGTATTCGCGCTCGACTTCTTCGATCGGTTTACCCGGCTCGTAGGGAATCAAGGAGCGAATATATTCAGGAACTTGTTCGACGCTTTTCATCGGCCGCTTGGATAGGAGCCCAAAATTTTCAGAAACACGCAGTTCTTCTCCAAACCGGCGATCGCCTTTTTCACTGCCGGTTGGTCGCAGTGGCCGAGCAGGTCGAGAAAGAACAAATACTCCCACGGCTTGTTCTTGATCGGACGCGACTCGATCTTGGAAAGATTGATCCGGCTCTGGGCGAAGGGCTGAAGCATCTTGTGCAGCACGCCCGGCTTGTCCTTGGCCGAAAATACCAGCGAAGTCTTATCGTCACCCGTCGGCTTGGTCGGCATTTTGCCGATCGCCAAAAAGCGCGTGATGTTGTTGCTCAAATCTTCAATGTTGCTGGCGACGAATTCCAAGTTGTAAACCTCTTTGGCCAACGCGCTTGAGATTGCCGCAACGCTGCCGTCTTTGCTCGCGGCGATCGCCGCATGGGCCGTGCTCGCGACTTCTTCGACCGGAATCTTGGCAAAGTGGCGGTTTAACCAGGCGCGGCATTGCGCCAACGCTTGCGGATGAGACACGATGCGCCGGACATCATCGGCGCGGCCGCTCTGGGATAAAAGGTTGTGATGAATGTCGAGAAAAATCTCGCCGCAAATGCTTAAATCCGATTCGACCAAACAATCGAGCGTATGCGCGACCACGCCCTCGGTGGAATTTTCGATCGGCACCACGCCCAACGACGCTCGATCCTGAGCGACTTCTTGAAAAACTTCAGGGATACTTGCCGTCGGCCGGAGCTCGGACGACGAGCCAAATTTTTCTTTGGCGGCAAGATGGCTATAAGTCGCCGCCGCGCCAAAAAACACCACGCGCAGCGGCGCTTCCAGCGAGCGGCACGCCGAGATCACTTCGCTATAGATCAAACGGATGGTGGCAGCGGGAAGCGGACCGGGATTGAAACCGGAGACTCTGCGCAGAATCTCCTGCTCGCGGTTGGGAACGTAAACCTCTTGGTTGCTTAAGCCCTTGTGGCGGCCGATCCGCTGCGCCAATAGAGCCCGATGGTTTAGCAGGTTAACGATTTTTTCATCAATGTGATCGATTTTTTTTCTTAGAACATCGACCGACTCATTACGACTCAATGACGACCTCACCCGGCGCAAGCCACGAGGATCAATTCCTCGGCACCGTCTGCGTAACCTAGCTTAATCCTTAGTGAATAGCAAATATTGCAAGGTCGAGAGGTTGACTCCGATAAAGCTCAACCGCTATCTCTAAAGGACCATGCAAGAAATCATCGTGCCGGTCGGCGAATCGGTGAAGAATTTGGCGAACTATTTAAAGAAACAATTCCCCATCGGCTATGTCCGCAAACTGTTTCGTAAGAACGGCGTGCGTCTCAATGGCCGGCGGGCTAAAGCGGACGAGCCGATTCATGACGGCGATCGTATCCAACTTTACATTCCCTTCGAAGCACAAAGCCCCAAGCCGGCAGACAAAATTTCGTTGCCCGAGATCGAGACCGTTTACGAGGACGAAATGCTACTCGTGCTCAACAAACCGGCCGGCATCGCGGTCCACGAAGGCAAGACCGTACTCAAGCGCGACACCATCGCAGGCATGATTGAAAAGAAATACCAAGCGAGCAAATTTCGACCGAAGCTAGTGCATCGTTTAGACCAAGACACTTCCGGCTTGCTGCTGCTCGCCAAGAGCGAGGGCGCGTTGGCTGAATTGGAAAATCAGTTTGAAACTGGCGCAAGCGAAAAAGAATATCTTTGTCTGGTCGCTGGCCGGCCGCACGCGAATGAGGGCAAGATCGACTTTCCTTTGCCAGGACGGGATGGCACTCCAGTGCGCGCGCTAACTCACTTCCATGTCGTTAAGCGCTACCCTGAAACAACCCTCGTTCGCGTCTCGATCGAAACCGGCCGGTTGCATCAGATTCGCCTTCACTTCGCCAAGCTTCGCCATCCCGTCGTCATGGACGATCAGCACGGCGACTTCGATTTCAACAAACGCTTTCGTAAGAGCTACGGCCTGAAGCGTCAGTTTCTCCACGCCGCCAAGCTAACCATAAATTACCGCGGCAAGGGTTACAGCTGGTCGGCGCCGTTAGCCGAGGATTTGGCAAGAACACTGAAACGGCTCGAGAACGAGATTAAGTAAATTGCCTCTTCAGGCTTCCGCGTGTTTCACTTGGCACTGTCACCTTGATTTCGTTCACCACCAAGACCCTAGCGTGACAGAGCCGCAACCGAAACTCGGAACCTCTCGCGCAAAGCATGTCCTGAGCCTCGTCGAAGGGACGCAAAGGTCGGAAAATAACGGTAAAGAAAATTCTTCAAGATAATTCACTTTTTCTCTCCGAACTTGGCGTGCTTTGCGCCTTTGCGGCGGCAATATCCGGATCCGAGGACAATAAACGGGGCATTTCGCCTGCGGGGCATTAACCCCGCAGGCGACCAAAGGGGATGCTCGCCCCCTTTGGATTCCCCATTTGACGGTGCCCGCAGCAAGCTGCGGGGAATATTAGATTCAATTTCCGAAATTTGTAAGCGCCACGCTAGGACAAACATGTTGGTGTTAGTTTTTGCATAGCAATACGAATGGACACGAAGGGTTCGGTGGATCAAAACTCCGAACTTCGTGATCTTCGTGTCCCTCGTGATCAATCGCCCTCCATACTAACCCCCAGAATAACCGTAACTGTTATGTCACCAAGCCGCGCTTGACGTATCGACCGCATTGACTTCGCGCTATTGGGCTAGATAACGTGAGGTACGATTCGGCGATGTGCTCTTCGAACCAGGAGGCTTCCATGACTTCCTATGGTGTGTTCATTTTCGCGACGTTGATCTCTGGCCTGGTTAGTTTCATCCCGATTGCAGCGGCGCAACCAGCGCGCCCAGTCGAAATGAAGGTTAGAAATCTTGTCATCGATCCCAACACCAACACGCCGGTCGTTCTCCTCGAGGCAGTTTCCGACAAACAACTTCTGCCGATCTGGATCGACGTGCCCGAGGCGCGGGCGATCTCGCTGGAGATCGACCAGGTCAAACCGCCAAGGCCACTGACCCACTGGGCGCGACGGTGCGGCGGGTCACGATCACCGATTTGCGAAATAGCACCTATCTCGCAACCATTTCATTGAGCTTCAAAGGGCAGGACCGACAAATTGATTCACGCCCGAGCGACGCCATCGCTGTTGCCTTGCGCATGAAGGCGCCGATTTACGCCACGGCGCAAGTACTGCAGATGTCAAAGCAACTGCCGACGCAAGCCGGTCGCAGCGAGCAAACCCAAAAACGCTTAGGCATTCAAACCCAAGACTTAACTCCTGAATTGGCCAAGCTGATGGACAGCCAGACTCAGCGCGGCGT